>JBEKVX010000008.1:0-26286 GCA_049513595.1 Candidatus Staskawiczbacteria bacterium
CAGGGGCGCGATGCCGCCGGCCAGTTTGTCCTTGTCGGCTAACAAAGCGCTCGCCTCCTTCTCTGAACTCACTTTTATTCTTACTTTTGACCGCCATTTTAAGCCATGCTCCTTTTCACATCGATGTCGGGAAGAGGATTCGTATGGACATCCCCATTGTATTTTGACGGATTTCGATTTTTCCGCCTTGCCCAGTAATGATTTCGTTGGCCGGCGAGAGGTTAGCAACACTTGGCAGATTCGAAACGCTGTTTTCTACCGATAGCATCAGTTGAACGTTTCCTTCCACTTGGGAAATATCGGCTTTTATAGAGCCTCTCAGGACTCTCGATACTTCCCCTCAAAGCTGCGGGACTTGGACTCGAACCAAGATACCATCCTCCAGAGGGATGTGTCCTACCATTAGACGATCCCGCAATGCTCAATTATTAAGGTGTCTTTTCACAACTATAAAACTGGAAATGACGCCGACTCCGATGCCAAAACCTAATTGGATTAAAACAAAAATCCACAGATTAGTCAAGAAATATGAAAACATATCAAAGCCGGGCAAAACAACGGATATTTTTGAAGACAAAAAAAGTGCTGCCAAGCCGGTAAGCAAAATACAAATTACAAATGCGATAACGCCATAAATTATTCCCTGAATTATAAATGGACCTCGAATAAACCAGTCCGAAGCCCCAACTATTTTCATTGTTGAAATTTCTGTTTTTGAATTTTCTATGGCAAGCTTTACATTATTAAAAACAACTAATATAGCGACAAGGATTAAAATAATTCCAAGAATAATTCCGAATATATTTATATTAGAAGTAATGGAATAAACTTCTTCAATGGTAGCTTTTTTCTGGGAAAAATCCACGCTGTCGATTAAATTGCTGAAATCCGACGTCTGCAAAATATTTGAGACCTCTGCATACTGCAAAGGATCTCCGTTGGTTGTTATATTCAAAGAAGGTAAAAATGGATTGTTCCCCACCTCCTGCAGCGCATTTGATAAAACCGCATCGTTTTGGTGTTTTTGGTTAAACAATGCCAGCGCCTGGTCTTTTGAAACATACTCAATATTTTTTATATTGGGCGAGGTTTTTAAAATTTGGTCTCTGACATTTAAAATATCCTGCTCCGATGTGCCGTCTTTAAAATATGCCGTAATATCAATTTTATTTTGTATTTGCGAGGTTAAATAACCAGCTATTCCCTGGAAAAAGAAAAGGCAGGTCACAAGCATAATTGTAACAACCAAAACAAAAATTGCGGCAATTGATATGCCTTTATTTCTGCTAAAATCATTAATTGCAAAACCGATAATTCTTTTTAAATTTGTAAACATGACAACAAATTTTTATAATTTTTATTGCTTGCTCCCCGTAGGGTTCTTTTTCAATTTTTATATTATGAAGCGACCTTCTGCTTCGTCCCTCAATATTTTCCCATTTTCTATGGTAATGACTCTTTTTCCTAATTTATTTATGACTTCTCTATCGTGCGTGGCTAAAATAACCGTCTTTCCTGCCAGGTTTATTTTTTGCAAAAGTGAAATCACTTCATAGGTGTTATACGGATCCAAATTTCCCGTCGGCTCGTCAGCAATAATAATATCTGGATGGCTCACCAGCGCCCTGGCAATCGCCAGACGCTGCTGTTCGCCGCCGGAAAGTTCATTTGGAAAATTATTAACTTTTTCTTTAAGCCCGATGACTTCCAGGATCTTTTGCACCTCTTCTTCTATCTCTTTATTTTCTTTGCCCTCTACCTGCATAATATAAGCCACATTTTCAAAAACATTTTTTTTGGGCAATAATTTGTAGTCCTGATAAATGCCTCCGATTTTTCTTCTTATCTCCTGAATTTTTAAAGGACTTGCATCGCTTAAGTTTGCGTTTTCGAAATAAATCTCTCCGGAGGTCGGAGTTTCTAAACCCAAAATTAATCGTACCAGCGTTGTTTTACCAGCTCCGGATTTTCCAACGATAGAAACAAATTCTCCCTCTTTTATTTCAAAAGAAACATCTTGCAAAACAATTGTCTTATCCGGATAAATTTTTGTTACATTGCTAAATTTAATCATTTGACTTTAACTCTGCCTCAATAAATTTTTCTAAGTCGCCATTTAAAACTCCTTCTGTGTCCGATGTTTCATATTGTGTCCTTAAATCTTTTACCATTTTATACGGATGCAAAACATAATTTCTGATTTGGCTTCCAAATTCCGCCGACTTTATTTCGCCCTTTATTTTTTTGAGTTCTTTTGCGCGGCTTTCCTCTTTCAACTGATAAAGTTTTGCATACAAAATTTTCATTGCGTTTTCTTTGTTTTTCCCCTGCAAGCGTTCCGATTGGCTTGTTGCAATAATTCCTGTCGGCAAATGCGTAATTCGCACTGCTGACTCTGTTTTGTTGACATATTGTCCGCCCGGTCCGGACGACTTAAAAGTGTCAATTTTTAAATCATCAGATTTTATTTCGAGTTCGGAATTATTTTCAATTTCCGGCAAAATATTTACCATGGCAAACGATGTCTGACGAAGTTTCTGCGCGTTAAACGGCGACTGCCTCACTAATCTGTGAACTCCCGACTCTTTTTTCAAAAAACCATAAGCATAATTTCCTTTTATTTCCATTGTAACGGATTTTGTGCCAATTCTGCCTTCCGGTCCGCCCGAGTCGCCGAATTGCTGGTGCAAAATATTTATTTTCCATTCTTTTGTAGCGCAATATCTTTCATACATTCTCAAAAGCATTGTTGCCCAGTCCTGCGAGTCCTGTCCGCCAGCGCCGGAAAATATTTCCAGTATCGCGTTATTTTTATCGTATTTGCCAGACAAAAATGTCTTAAATTCCAATTTTTCTATTTCTTTTTCGTCTAAATTTTTTTCTATTTTTTCAACTGCCTCTATTTCTTCTTTTATTTCAGAAATTTCTTGCTGAACTTTTGTTGCGCTTTCATTGTCTTTCCAAAAATTTGGTTTTAGCGATTCTGATTCCAGTTTTTTTAATTTTTCTTTTTTTGCTTCAACATCAAAGCCGCTCCACCAACTGATGGAGCCGATTTTTTAAGTCATCTATTTTACTAATTTTCTCCGACATTTTATTAATTTATCATACTTTTATTTTGAGCCGCTTGCAAGAATCGGACTTGCGTCTACGGTTTACGAAACCGTTGCTTTGCCACTAAGCTAAAGCGGCGTGGAGCGAGTGAGCGGAGTCGGACCGCCGTCTATTCCTTGGGAAGGAATCATAATAACCGTTATACGACACTCGCAATCTATGAATATATTACCTTAAAATTTGCTTTTTAGCCAATTCCAGGATTGCGAAATCCAACTGACGTACGCGCTCCAAAAATTTTCTGGTCTGGCAACTGTTTTCGGTTTTTCTTGTGGCGGAATAAATATTACTTCCTTCTCGCTGGGTTTCTGCTCGCCTAATTGTTCATAGGCGATTTTTTCCAAATAGTCAGTATTGTTAGAGTTGGCAATCTCATCTTTTAAATTCTGGCTGCTTTTTTTTATGTCTTCAATCTGCTTTTTGTAGGTATTAATTTGGGAAATCAGCTCTTGCTTCTTCTGATATATTTTAAAATCCGCGAAAATCAAAACAACAATAATTATCAGGAAAATAATCCCAACCGCCTGAAACAAGAGTTTCTCATTAAAAAATTCCCTATTTCCTTTTTTATTAAAATCTGCTACCATTAATTAATGTAAATTAAAAAAATATATCGCTACGCTAAATAAATTTATGGCAAAAATAAAAAGAAAAACAATATTTAAAATTACCTGGATTATTTTGATAAGTTTGGTCGCAATAGGCACGATCTTGTTCCTCATCGCGCCAGTTCTATAATAAATGTTATCACAAAAAAGCTGCTTTTGAAAGCAGCTTTTTGACGTTCAAATTTTGGTTTATCCCATTCCTATGCTGTTTACTGCTTGCTCATAGGTGGCTAATATTTTTTTGGCCTGGTCGTCTGATAATTTATAATCGGGGTCATAGACAATGGAGTTTCTTGCCTCATGGGCTTTTAACACGTCATTTAAAATTGGGGCTATCAATCTGCCTGCTTTGTTAATGGTTTCCTGAAAATCCTTGCCTTCATACCCCCTGTCGTCTAAAACCTCGCCCAAAAAATCATCGGCGTCGATTATGGCTAATTTCAAATCTGATTCAGCGCCGGATTCAGCTCTTTTTTTAATTTTGCTCCATTGTTTTGACATTTCCCTGGAACCGAATGCCTGCCAGGAAAAAAATTCTGTAACGTCTTCCAAAAATTTATACTGCAGCCATGAAGAATTAATCATAAAATAAATCACAAACGCCAAAAAAAACATTGCAAAACAAACGAAAACCAGCTTTATCGGAAAAAGCATATCTTGTATCTGAGAAGAAGAAATGAAATAAATAAAATCCTTAATTCCAAAAAAATTATACAGATAATCCCATGTCATATTATATTATTATACAACTGTGCAAAAAATAAATCCATAGAAATAGAAAACCGCCCTATACGCTTTCGCGTCGGGCGGTTTTAAAAATCAATTTATTTCTTTTTCTTTACGAAATAGTAGATACCATATCCAACAACAATAATAACGAGGATAATCAATAATGGCCAGAAGTAAGGAGAAGCAGCTGATGCAAAACTGGCTGGTCCGCCGTTTGCTGCAAGATTACTTGCCTGAGTTGGCGCTGGGGTCGTTGTAGTTGTCTGCTGGGTTGTAGTTGTTGTCTGCTGGGTTGTTGCCGGCGCTGGCAGCACAACTTTGACTGGCGTTGGCGTCGGTGTTGGTGCTGGTGCTGGAACTGGAGTAATGCTATATGCGCCGCCCTGCGCGCTGGACGGAACATCTGCGCCAGCTCCTATAACATCAACTCCTGTAAAAGATAAATTTGCCTGACCTGCCTGAGTTCCTGAAACAGACACAGAAAAAAGATTTTGAGCGGCGGTTGAACATCCTGGAATGCCCAGCATAAAACTGGGGCTGGCGCAAGTCGGAGCAGTTTGAGGCATCACGCCGCTTGCAATTGTGATGCTTTGGCAAGCTAAATTACTAAGGACTAAAGTGCCTTGCACAACGCAAACCTTATTGTTTGCTGGGTTTATTTGAACGGAAACATTAAAGGGCGCGCCGACCGTGCTGTCAGCCAAAGCTGGCGATGCAGACAATATTGAGGTATCGGCATAAACCATTTGGTTTGCTCCCAATATTCCTGTAATAATTAATAATGCTAATAAAATTATTTTTTTCATAATAGTTTTGGTTTATATTTTACTTTCCCCAGTTAGTCATTAAAATGGCAAAGTCATACTTGTTTACTGCGAGGTCATGATTTAAGTCAGCGGAAAGATTAGAACCCGTCTGGCTCCACTGCGACATTAAAATGGCAAAATCATATTTATCAACTAAGCCAGAACCCTTTATATTGCCAATTGCCAATGTTGGAGTGACGCTACCTCCGCCTCCACCTCCGCCGCCGCTGGAAGTTGTTGTTGTTGTGATTGGGGTGGTTATAATTGTTGTTGCGGTTGTTTGTGTTTGATAAGTAACGTAATAAGATGCTTTATTTGCCTGAAAATTGCAGTAGCCATCAGCAGTAACAACGCAAGTTGCAGGAGCTACAATTCCGTCTGATGTCCACGTTATTCCTTGATCTGAAGATCTTTCAACATTTAATGTCTGTCCGTTTAGATTTGTTCCCACAAAAATGCTTAAAGAAATCGGACTATTAAATTGCAAACTTAAATTTGCAATTCCCCATTGCAATGCGCCTTCGACAACATTTCCCGTGCCGAGGCCGGCCAAAGAAGTTCCGCTGATGCTAGCTGCGGTCAAATCAGTTGCGCTAAAAGTTGGATGGCTTGCTGGGTCTGCCGGAGTAATAACAGTATTTTGCGGAATAACAATGCTGCTTGAATTAACATTAATTGTAACTTGTTGAGTCACGTTGATTGCTGAAGTTGAGCCGCTGGTTGAACCATCACTAGGCAAACTAAAAGTTCCGTTTGATAATAAATCAGGCAAATTTGAAGGAACAATAATCAAATTAATAGTATAAACAAAAGAGGCAACGGAAGAAGAACTCCCATCAGCATAACAGGAAATTGCTTTTATTGTTTTTGTGGAATTAACCGCAATAGCTGAAGAATAAATTGTGCTTGAAGAGCAATCGGGCGTTGAGCCATCTTTTGTGTATCTTACATTTTGCGCGCCGGAAGGTTTTGTCAAAACAACGCTTTGGACAGAATTAAAAGTTCCTGCACTTGGCGTTGCCGTCGGCGGACCGATTACTGTTCCGGATAATCCGGTGCTCAAAGTTCCTGCATTAAGGGTTCCGTTATATGTGTCGGCTTTGACTCTTGAAGCAAAAATCAACAGGCAGATTATAAAAATAATTTTAAAATTTTTATTCATGTTATTGAGTGGTTATGCTGTATTGAGTGGAATAAGAACCCGGAGCCGCATCCGATGGAACTTGCGCGTCCACGGTTATTTTTATTTGCCTGCCCGGAGTTGAGGGGTCTAGGTCTTGGCTTAAGTCAATGGCATTCGGCGGGGTCTTGAGGCCGCCCAATTGATTTTGCTGGCTTAATAATGTTGTTCGGTTAGCGGAAATTTTTATTGCTTGGGCTTCTGTGTTATATGTTGAAGATTGTGGCGAATAAAATTCAATATTGTCTGCGGCGGGAATTGTGTCAACTCCGTTTATATTTGTCCAATCGTCAAAGCTCATTGATAATTGTGTTTGGTTTGTCGGAACCGTAACATGAAAAACCCATTGCCAGCCATCGTCAAAATTATCGTCGGCTGTGGCTGATGACTTTGTCAAATCAACTTCTGTCACCGCTAAAACCGTCGGGTCATCAATTGTTGTAAAAGAATAATTACTTTCCGTTGAGTTGTCCAAAACAGGACTTAATGGATTTCCGGCTAAATCCTTTACAGCAGAAGAGACAGCAAAATAATATGTCGCTGAAAAGTCCAAAGGCGTTTTTGGCTGGATTAAAACCTGAGTGCTTCCTTCTCCCAGATAAACAAAAGCAGGGACTGCGCTGTCGCCATTATCTGCATCAACTTTCATAAGCTGGATATTTGCAGAAGAAACAGTTGTTGGATTTAACGGTTTAGAAAAAGTTATACTGATTGTGTCTGCGGGCTGAACTGATGTTGAGCCGTTTTCCGGAGTAATATCTGCGACAGATGGACCCGTGGTGTAATCCGCGGTGGGAGTAAACGTGACGGTTGTTCGGACATCAGCCAAGCCCGGGCTGGAAGCCGTAATATGCACATCGTGGATTTGGTTGTCGCTGAAGAATCCTACCTCTGAAAACGGGGCTAATATAACTCCGTTTTGTAAAACTAAATTTACGTCCAACGAATGCGAGTCATCAAAAGATAAAACAACTGCTGTGCTATTATCGTTTGTGTTGGTATTCCCATATTGGTCTTCGCCGGTAACCGCGATAGTGCCGCCCGTCTGGTCAAATGCCAAATTAACCGGAGCTGTCAAAAATAAACTGGCGGTTGGTCCGGGAGAAATAACAACTTTTTGCGTTGCGCTCGCAGAATTTTTAGAGACGTCTGTTGCAGTCCAAGTTACATCCGTTTCTCCTATTGGAAAAGTTGACGGCGCATTATTTGTTATTTTTGGATTTGGGTCTGCTGTATCAGTAGCTGTGGCTGTACCCAAAACAACTGTAGATAATTTTCCATTGGCTGACTGGTCAATTTCAGCCGGAGCCGTGATGTTCGGTTTTGTTGTGTCAGCAACATGAATTGTAAAACTTGATGTGGATGTATTGTTGTGGCTGTCGGTTGCGGTGCAATTAACCGTAGTGTCTCCCAATTTAAAAGTTGAACCGCGAGCAGGAAGGCAAGTTACAACAACCGGATTGAGAAGATAATCAGTGGCAGTAGGCAAAGCATAGCTGACAACTGCTCCCGAAGAAGAAGTTGCCTCGGCTAGGACATCTTGGTGGGCAGTAATTGTTGGAGGAGTGACATTAACAGTGTCCCAGGTAAGATTCATCGTGGCGGAGCCGACATTTCCCGCGTTATCAGTTGCTGAAAATTTTATGACATAACTGCCGTTCGCGCTGGCTGAAATTGTTGTTGCAAGCGCGCTTGGAGTTCCAAAAGTTATTACGCCACCAGAAGGATCTGAAGAAACTTCGCTCCACTGATAGCTAGGAGCGTTTACGCCAGAGCCAGAATCAGAAGCAGTAGCGGTTTGGGTAAAAGTAATACTATTTGTTTGATTTCCGCCGGCGCTGACTGTTGGTAAAATCGTATCAACCATAAATGAGGAAACCGCTAAAGCAGAACTTTGGTTGCCAGCCGCATCTGTAACCTTAATTGTGCAGTTGGAATGGACGCCGTCTGCTAATGTATTAAACGTAATCGTGTTGCTGCCCGAAGCCGCGGAACCAGAAGGAGTATTTGAACAATCGCCGCCATAAGTTATGGTGCCAGCTTTACTGGAACTAAAAGTATAATTTGGAGTATTATTTTTTGTCGGAGTTGGAACCGCAGTTGTTTGAGAAAGAGTCGGAGCGCTCTTACCAAATGTTACTGAAGAAGAATCAGTTGTTGAAGTTACAGGCGTTCCCGCATTTCCTGCCAAATCGCTGAACACGATATTAAATGACACTACTCCTTCGGCATCGCCTGACGCCATTACATAAGTTGCAGTGTATGGTCCGGCTCCAGTTCCAGAAACAGTTATAGGATAACCGGCAATAGCAACGGTCGGCGTATTTATTGCTTCGCTGGCGCTAAAAGTCAGGGTAATGGTATCCCCTGTTTTTGCAAAAGCAACATTAGCATTACTTGATTGGATTTTGGCTGAAGTAATAGTTGGCGTAATTTGGTCAACATTAATAGTTGTCGCGCTGGCAGTGCCGGTAGTAGAATTTCCCGCTAAATCCGTTATAACTGCCCCGAATTTAATGCCGACTCCTTCTGCAAATCCGGCAAGCGATTTAATGTCCGCGGCAGCTATCAATGCATACGCGTTATTAGTACTATTAATATCTTTTGAAGCAATGGTATAACGGCTACCGATATTTACCCAGCTTCCTGCATTTGCTTGAAGTTGAATAGTTCCTCCGACAAGCGTGGTATCATTTGCCACTGGAACAACAACACTAATTCCGGTATTTGTTGAATTCCATTTTCCAGAAACAATTGTCCCGCCGGTTGTTGTTACTGCTCCGACAGCGAAAGCAGCAGGCGGAGTAGTGTCTTTGGTGTAATAAACTTGCACCGATATGGCGTCCAACCATGTTGTGCCCGTGTTTGCATACAATTTTATTTCAAATTTACCGTTAGTAAAATCGCCGGGCAGCCAAGTGCGGCCCCAAGTATTGCTGGGACCACCAACATCTATTGTTCTGTCGTTGCTGTCAAAACTTGTTTGCTGGTCGGCGGTAAAACTGCTGCCGCCATTCCAAGACAAAGCAACGTTTGTCTGAGCTCCGGATGTATGTCCGATAAGCTGCACATCAATACCAATATTATAGGCGCCAGGCGGTATGGTGATGCCAAAATTGGAATACCATTCTCCTTGTCCGCTGGCGCCAATAGCGTAGTTAGTAACATCGGCGACAAAAGCATTACCAGGAGTTGTCCATGGATTACTATTAAAAGGAGCGTCTGTGGTTGGCGCCAAAGGGTCGGTTTTACTTTGAGTGTCAGCTAATGCAAAATTAGCAATAAAAAAACCGCTGAAAATTAACATGGCGGCTAACGTAAAGAAACAATGTCTCCTAACATCCTTCGCAACAATATCGTTCATATTTTTTTTACAATATAAACAGGGCTTGGCTTTCTATCCGCAAAGTAGTGCCTAAAAAGTAAAGTTATTTTGATTTTAAATTGGCAATAAAATATTGCCTTTTTAGTGTGCTATACTTTATTATATAAAATACACAAACCCTTGTCAACCCCGTTAAATAATTTTTGCCTATTCAGGCAAAAATTAAAATCCGAAAAATTTTATTTAACAGGGTTAAGTTTTTTTTCGGCTGGCGCCTACTTTAACAATTTTTCCATCTGTTCGCCAATGGACAAAATTTTATTTTCCTGAAAATGATTTCCGATAATTTGCAAACCAACCGGCAAATCCCCCATCTTTCCTGCTGGCAAAGAAATCGCCGGTAAACCTGCTAAGTTTACAGAAACAGTATAAATATCCATTAAATACATTGAAAGCGGGTCATCTGTTCTTTCGCCAATTTTAATTGCTGGAACCGGAGAAACCGGACAAAAAATTAAATCAACTTTTGAAAATGCATTTATGAAATCCTGTTTTATCAGTTGCCGAACTTCCTGCGCTTTTTTGTAATATGCGTCATAATATCCCGATGACAAGGCATAAGTTCCAATCATAATTCTGCGTTTTACTTCGGCTCCGAATCCGTGTCCTTTTGATTTTAAATAAACGTCCAGTAAATTTTCTGCCGGCTCTGACAATCCATATTTTATTCCGTCAAAGCGCGCCAAATTTGCCGATGCTTCCGATGGCGCAATAATATAATAGCAAGCCAAAGCAAATTCAACCGATGGCAAACTTATTTCCACAATTTCAGCGCCGGCATCTTTTGCTTTTTTAATTGCATTTTTAATTATTTTTTCAACTTCAAGGTCAATTCCTTTTACAAAATATTCTTTTGGAACACCGATTTTCAAACCCTTCAAACCAAAATCTTTTTCTTCAAATTTATAATCTTGGCTAGTCGCATCCATTTTATCTTTTCCGCAAATTGCTTCAAAAACAATTTTAGCATCTTCAACGCTTTTTGCAATCGGCCCAATCTGGTCCAACGAAGAAGCAAAAGGAATTAATCCATATCTTGAAACAGCGCCGTAAGTCGGTTTTAACCCGACAACTCCGCAATTTGAAGCCGGCATTCTAATTGAACCTCCGGTGTCCGAACCCAAAGCATAACAAGCTTCGTTTGCCGCAACTGCGGCTCCAGACCCTGACGAACTTCCGCCGGCAACCCGCGTTTTGTCGTGCGGATTTTTTGTTGGTCCAAATGCAGAATTCTCTCCGCTTCCGCCCATGGCAAACTCATCTAAATTTGTTTTTCCCAAAATAACCGCCCCCTGCTTTTTTAATTTTTTAATTACTGTTGCGTCGTAAGGCGCCACGTAGTTTTCTAAAATTTTTGAGGCAGCCGTACATTTTTCTCCTTCAACTAAAATTGCATCTTTAATTGCGCAAGGAATTCCGCAAAGCATTCCAAATCCGCCAGATTTTATTTTCGCATCAGCATTTTCTGCTTGCTCAATCGCCCACTTCTCATCAAAAGATAAAAAAGAGTTTAAGTCACTTTTTTTTATTTTTTCTAAATATGCCCTCGTCAAATCAACAGAAGTAAACTCCTTATTTTTTAATCCTTCGTGCGCTTGTTCAATTGTTAGTTCTGTCAAATTCATTAAAATATATTTTTAACTTTAATGTAGTCATCTTTTTTGTCTGGAGCTTGCCCAATTAATTCATCTGCTATATCGTGGCTTGAAATTATTTCGTCTTCTCTTGGGTGTTGGGTATTAAGTGTTGGGTTTTGGATTTTAACCTTCGGTGCACGTTTTAATAATTCGAAGTAATCCAAAATCGCAGACAAATCCTTCTGCATTTTTTCAATTTCCTTTTCCGTTAATTCCAGCCGCGCCAATTTAGCAATATGTTGCACCTCTTCTTTAGAAATCATTTAATAATGATACCAAAATTTTTCCTGACTGCAAATATTGACATTAAAAAATAAATATGCTAATAATAAATATAGTCGTAATTCCGACTGTGGTCCATTCCAAACCTTGAAATCAAGAGGTACGCGCAGATGAAGCTAAAAGCAGTAATTACTTACGGGTGCCCAGAACAATTGCGAGATGCAATTGAGGGAATGCGCACGGATGTGATGAAAGGTGTCATCGGCCCGTGTCTCCACAGGCCAAGTTTTGGTCCGGCGGAGTTCTACATTCAGCGGTGCGACGAGGCAATCAGTGAAGAGGGACTCTGCGAGGTACGCCTAAGCGGAGTTTCAGTGACCCGAGATCGTTCAGACAAGGACTTCGACGACGCCGCAGAGGTTTTGGAAGAGCTTTACACCCGGAGGATCGCAGAAAATCTGCCAATCGGGCAGCGCATCCAGCTCATGGTTTCCATTATGCTTGACCAACCGAGAAGAGACGGGTCGAGCCTTGTCGAACGGACTCCTGTCTGGGTGGCGGGCAAGGGCAATCCGGCCTGAGCGGGTAGCCCCCAGGGATTATAGAGCTTCAAGTTCGCCAGGCCTTGGTAGCTGACAACTGCCCGGGCTCTTTTTTTTTGCCTCAGTTAAATAGTCCGCTTCGCGGAATTTAACGGGGTAAACAAAAAAATATTCCGCGCAAACGCAATACTTTTTTATTCTAAATTCTATTTTCTACTTTCTAACTCGGGACATCTCCGTCCTCATCTTTGGACATTACTTCTGCCAAGGTCTCAATATTTTCCAAAGCAATTCCAGCTCCGCGCACAACCACTGTTAATGGGTCATCAATTATTTTGCACGGCATTTTTGTTTCTTTTGAAATCAAAGTATCCAATCCGCGAAGCAAACTGCCTCCGCCAGACAAATAAATTCCATTTGTCATCACATCTGCCAAAAGTTCCGGCGGCGTCTCTTCAATTGTTGTTTTTATGGCTGCAATAATTTGTTTTACAGACCTGTCTAATGCTCTCTGAATGTCATCGTTAAAAACCACAACTTCTTCTGGCAAACCGGTAACCAAATTTCTGCCGCGCATTGCCATTTCCTTTTTTTCTTTCAACGGCATGGCCGAGCCAATATTTATTTTAATTAATTCCGCAGTCCGCTCGCCCACCAAAAGTTTATATTCTTTTTGTGCAAACTGAATAATGTCGTCGTTTAATTTGTCTCCGGCAATTCTCAAACTTTTAAATGTCACAATTCCGCCCAAAGAAATTACCGCCACTTCGGTTGTGCCTCCGCCAATGTCAACAATAAAATTTCCTCCTGCTTCCTGAATTGGCAGTTTTGCTCCAATCGCAGATGCCAATGGTTCTTCAATTAAAAACACAGTTCTTGCTCCGGCATTTTTTGCCGCGTCCCTGACTGCTTTTCTTTCAACTTCCGTTACTCCGCAAGGAATTCCAATAATTACCCGGGGCATGTACCCCAAGCCAAACATTTTTTTGCCAGCCATGGCCGCTTTTTCAATAAAATATTTCAACATCTGCTCTGTCACCTCAAAATCAGAAATGACTCCGTTTACCAAAGGCCTTGTGGCAGAAATGTAAGCAGGCGTGCGTCCCACCATTTTTTTTGCTTCTTCTCCAATGGCTAAAATCTGTCCGGTTTTATTGTTTACTGCCACCACCGACGGCTCATTGATAATTATTCCCCTGTCTTTTACGTAAACCAAAGAATTGGCAGTTCCTAAATCAACCGCCATGTCCACAGCCAAAAATGAAAAAAGTTTGCTCAATCTGCTAGCCATTTTTGAAAAGTTTAGATAATTGTTTTATTTTAATTAACTTTAATGTTTTTTTATTTCTTTCTTTCAATTCAACAGAGTTTTCCGCCAATGTTTTTTCTGAAACCACAAGCCGCAAAGGAATTCCAATTAAGTCCGATTCGGCAAATTTTTCTCCAGCTGACTTGTCTTCCCTATCATCATATAATACTTGAATATTATTTTTTTGCAAATCTTGATATATTTTTTCTACCGCTGTTTTAACTTTTCCTTCGCCGATTGAAATCAAATGAACCAAAAACGGAGCGACTTCTTTTGGCCAAATAATCCCTTTCTCATCATTGTTTGCCTCAACAATTGACCCCATTGCTCTGGAAAGTCCGATTCCGTAACAACCCATAAAAACGGGCTTTTCAGCGCCATCTTTATCCCTAAATTTTAAGTCAAACGGCAAAGAATATTTTGTCCCGAGCTTAAAAATATTCCCTACTTCAACTGCTTTTTTTTCAACAAAGCTATCCGAACTGCATTCCGGGCACGCGGGATTTTCATTTTTTATTTCTTTGTTTATTGCTGTTTTGCATTTTTGGCAGATATAAATTGTGTCTTCTCCGGCTGGTGTAACCATTTGGAATTCGTGCGAATATTTTGAAAACGTTCCGCCCGAAGCCAACGTTAAATATGTCTGCTTTCCAATTCCCAATTCGCGAAATATATTAAAGTAGACCTTTATCATCTTGTCATAATATTTATCCAAGTCCTCCTGGCTTTCGTGAAAAGAATACAAATCCTTCATCAAAAATTCTCGGGTTCGCAAAATTCCCGACTTTGCCCGCAACTCGTCGCGAAATTTTGTTTGAATTTGAAAAACTGCCAGTGGCAAATCTCTATACGAAAAAATATTTTTTTTCGCCAACGGGCTCACAACTTCCTCGTGCGTTGGCCCCAAAGCATATTCCTTATCTCCCCCGCCCTTCACTTTAAAAAGAATATCTAAATTATTCCATCTTCCGGTTTTTACCCAATTTTCTTTTGGCTGCAACACCGGCATTAAAATTTCCTGACCGCCCGCGTCCTGCATATTTTTTCTGACAATATTTTCAATTTTTTTTAACACGCGAAACCCTAACGGCAAAAAACTATAAACTCCTGCCATCAGCTGGTCCACAAATCCCCCACGCGTCAGTAAATCGTGCGAAATCGACTCCACCTCCGCCGATTTATTTTTATCCGTTTTATAAAAAAGTTTAGATTGTAACATATTTTTATTTTTTTATTATTTTTTATAGATTTTTTTATAAAGCATGCGAGGATAGCCGGCGTCTTTATTCAACTCGTATTTTATGTTTAGCTTCTTCAAAAAATCTTCGCAAGCTTGTCGCGTCGCGCTTATTCCTCCAAAATCTTTTTTTGCTTCAATTTCCATAAAATCTCCGAGGTTTTCTATCTTGTCTAATGTCACTTCAAAATCTCCGCACTTAAAATATTTTCTGCTTTTTACGACCTTAACTTTGGGAATCAGCCCTATTTTGTCAAAAATTTGTTCCATTATTTCCGGACTTTCCACAATTGTCTCATATTCATCGGTGCAATCTAACCAGCCGTCGTCCTTAAAGTGTAAAAAAGAATAATTCAAATGGTTTTTATCTTTCTCGCGCCTCACGCGCAAATATTCAAAGGGCGGTTCAGCGGCAAAAAAATCGCGCGAGGGCAAAACATAGTACTGGTCGCTTTGATTTCTTTCCTTAATAAAACTGCCGAACTTTAAAATTTCTTTCTCGGCAGCAGCAGGATCATTAATTTTAACCTGAATTTCAACTTCTTGGTTCATACTTTATTTTTACAAGCTTGCTTTGAAAAAATCCATTACGCGGGGTATGTCAAACCGCACGGTTATAAAAAGAGAAAGGCATATTAATATGATAAAAAATGTGAGCGTAATCCCCTGCTCAACTTTTACTGAAACCGGCTTGCCTTTTATTTTTTCTATCAATAAAAATATTAATTTTCCGCCGTCCAATGCCGGAATGGGAAACAAATTGAAAATTGCAATTAAAACGGAAATTGTGGCAATAAAATAAAGAAAAAATCCAATTCCATAACTTGCAGCATTTGCCAAAAATATTGTAATTCCCAAAGGTCCCGCAAAAGCGGCGCCCTGGGGCAAACCTTTATGCTCAAATAATCCGGCAAAAACAGAACACAAACCAACCAAGGCATTTTCCGTTGTCTGCCAGGTATAAATTGCTCCCTGAACCGGCGCCTCATACCACGGATATTTTTTTATCAAAGTTGCCAGACGTTCCAAACCAACTCCAACTGAACCCTGTCCTACTGGCGGATTGAGTCGCGGAGTTAAATTGACATCAAAAGTTTTGCTTCCCCTTCTAATTGTTAAAGTTACCTGCTTTCCTTTTTCTTCGCCTGTAATTTTTTGAAAGTCAGCAATTTTATTAATTTTTGTATCAACGAACGCAATTTTTACGTCTTTTATTGTGTCGCCAATTTTTAATCCTGCCTGACTTGCCGGCGAGTTTGCCGAGACATCAATTATTTTTACCTGCGCGTTAGTTAATCCCGCAACATCCTGGTCGCCAATCGGCAAATCGGTTCCAATTGCAAAAACAATTGAAAACAAAATTATTGCAGCAATCCAAAATGCAGCAACTCCGCCAATTACAATCAAGACCCTCTGCCAAATTTTTAAATTTTGAAAACTTCTCAAATCATCCACGCCTAGGACGGGCGATCCCGCTTCGCGGGCATCGCTCGCGTCCAGACCCTCCTCGCCATAAATTTTTACAAACGCGCCAAGCGGAATCCAGTTTACAGAATAAATTGTTTCTCCAATTTTTTTGCCAAAAATTCGCGGCGGATAACCAATTCCAAACTCGTCAACCCGCACCCCAAACTTTTTTGCAATAATAAAATGCCCGAATTCATGAATAATCATGAGAGCAATCAGGCACAAAAATGCAATTACCAAAATTAAAATTGAAGAAAACATTATGTTGACAGTGGCTTATTAGTATACTAATATTATTTTATTGTGATTATCCCCAACCAATCGCACAGGAGATGGATTATGTGGACATACATCCTATGGGTCGCTCTCGCTGTGGTGGTCGCAGCAGGTCTGTGGTTCGCAAACATCCTTTTCGGTGGACCTCCTAAGGTCAATCCATAGTCGTTGACAGTTTGTCGCCATGGAGCTTCGTTCATGGAGCGGTTTTACGAAATCGCTCTCTTTTTTTACAAAAAACTAAATCAGCTCGTTTTTCTTTTTTTCGACTAAATTTTTTATTTTTTCCTGGTAGTCGTCTACTACTTTTTGCAATTCGTCTTTTCCACGGAATTTGTCGTCTTCGGAAATTTCTTTGGCTTTTTGCGATGCCTGAATTTTATTCCACGCGTCTTCCCTGGCGTGACGAATTGTTTGTTTTGTCTGCTCGGCTTTTTCGCCCAGCATTTTTGACAAAGAATTTCTATATTCTTCGGTAAGCAAAGGCAAATTTAATCGTATTAAATTTTTGTCAACAACTGCCGACATTCCCAAACCCGATTGCGAAATTGCTTTTTCAATGGGCTCAATATACGAAGCGTCCCACGGCTGAATGACAATTTGGTTTGTTGACGGAGTTGAAATTGCGCCCAATTGTTTTAAAGGAAATTTTTGTCCAAAAGCATTTACCTCTATGTCTTCCACCAACGCCGGACTGGCACGCGAAGTTCGTATTTTTTGCAATTCTCCTTCCAAAAACTTAAATGCTTTTTCAAACTCCGGTTTTGCGCTGTTTATAAAATCCTTGTAATTTGCCATTTTATATTTCCATTAATAATATTTCCAATGCCAATTTTGGATTGGCGTTTGTGAAAAGTAACTTGTTGCTTATTTCCTGCGTTAATTCTAATGTTTGTTTTATTTTTTTCACTTCCGGCGTTCCAATTTTTGATAAAAGTTGCTGGCGCAGATGTTTTTGCAAAACCTGTACAATTTCCGCGGCGCTTTGTTTTTCAAAATCTATACCTTTTACATATTTAAATTTTTCTGAAAAATCATTTCCAACCACAGCCAATAATCCCTTTAACAATTCTTTTTCTTTTTCTTTTTTTTCATAATTAATTGGCAAACCTTTCGGCTTAAAAAATTTCATTATCTGGCATCTTGAAAAAATTGTCGGCAAAAGCATATCTGGCTTTGAGGAAATTAAAAATAAAATTGTCTGTCCTTTTGGTTCTTCCAGCGTTTTCAAAAAACAGCTTTGCGCTTCCTGGTTCATATTTTCTGCGCCATCAACAATCACAATTTTAAATCCGCCGTTATACGATTTATATGATAAAAAATTTTGAACCTCCCTTACTTGCGAAATATCTATTTCTGTTTTGTCTTCTTTTTTTTCTACAATTTTCAAATCCGGAAATTTGCATCCAAGAAATTCGGCGAAGGCATTTGCAAAAAGTTTTTTGCCTATTCCCTCGGTTCCAGTAAATAAATATGCGTGCGAAAGCTGGTTTGCTTCAGATTTTTTTTTCAAAAACTCCCATTGTTTTTGATGTCCAACCATTTATTTTTTTGACATTACAACTTTTTTGTATTCGTCTAAATGTTCCAAAACCGTTCCAGTTCCTTTTACTACGCAAAACAACGGCTCTTCTGCCACAAAACAAGGAACTCCGGTGCTTTGAGCCACCAATTCATTTATTTTTGGAAGCAAAGAACCTCCGCCAGCCATGATAATTCCTTTATTCATTATATCAGCTGAAAGTTCGGGAGGCGTTTCCGACAAAACATGTTTTGCCGCCTGAACAATTTCCGCCAGCACATCAGAAATTGCCTCGCACACTTCATTGTTTGAAATTTTAATTGTCCTTGGCAGGCCCAAAATCAAGTCCCTGCCCTGAATTTCCAAAAATTTTACTTCTTTTTGCGGCAAGGCAGTTCCAACTTTTATTTTTATTTCTTCAGCTGATTGAGTTCCGATTGCCAAATTATATTTCTTTTTTATGTATTCGGCAATTGCTGCATCAATTTTGTCTCCGGCAACTCTTACAGAATGCCAGGTCACAATTCCTCCAAGAGAAATTACTGCCACCTCGGAAGTTCCTCCGCCTACATCAATTATCATATGCCCGGAGCAGGAATTAATTGGAATGCCAGCTCCAATTGCAGCCAAAATCGGCTCTTTGGCAACAAAAGCTGATTTTGCTCCAGCCGACAAAGCCGCCTCAATTACAGCCCTTCTTTCTGTTGAAGTAATTCCGGCTGGAACCGAAATAACCAATTCCGGTTTAAAAAATTTAAATTTACTTGATGTCTTATTTATAAAATATCTAAGCATTGCCTGCGTAACTCTGTAGTCAGCAATGACTCCGTCTTTTAACGGCCTGTAGACCCTTATGTCAGCTGGAGTTCTGCCAATCATTTCTTTTGCATGCTCGCCCACTGCCAAAATTTTGTTGTCAGCCAAGGAAATTGCCACAACCGACGGCTCATATAAAACAACGCCCTTGCCCTGAACATAGACAAGAGAATTGCACGTCCCAAGATCAATAGCTATCTTATTGTTAAACATGAAAATTTAAATTTTGAATTATGAACTTCGATTAAATTTCGAAATTCGAAATTAGGAATTCGAAATTCGCTTAATGTCGGCTCCCAGTTTTTGCAGCCGCTCTTCAATTTTTTCGTATCCCCTGTCAACCTGATAAACATTGTTTATTGTTGTAATTCCCTGCGCAATTAAGCCGGCAATAATTAAAGCAGCTCCGGCTCGTAAATCCAAACTTGGGACTTCAATTCCCCGCAAATGGGTTGGGCCGTTTATAATTGCGCGGTGCGGGTCGCAAAAAATTATATCAGCTCCCATTTTATTTAATTCTTCTAAATATTTCAACCGGCCTTCATAAAGCGGGTCATGAATTAAAGTAGCACCTTTTGTCTGAGTTGCCAAGACGCCAAACAGCGGAAGTAAATCAGTGCTGATTCCAGGGTGCGGCATGCTTTGAATTTTATCAATTGTGAACTTTGGAGAATAAAGAATTTTCACAGATCTTGAATCGGGAAACTCAATATTTGCGCCCAATTTTTTTAATTTTTTAAAAAACAAAGTTAAATGTTCTGTGTCAACATTTTTTACCAAAATTTCTCCTTTTGTCGCCAATGCCAAAATAATAAATGTTCCTGCTTCAATCGGGTCAGAAACAATTTCGTGCGTAAAGCCCTTTAGGTTTTCGCTTCCTGTAATTTCATAAATGTGAGCTCCCGCAATTTTTATTTTGGCTCCCATTTTATTTAAGACCTTTGCGGTTTCCTGAACCTGATAATCCTGGTCTGCAATTTTCAAAATTGTTTTATTTGGCAAAAATGCGCTAAACAGCAAAACGTTTTCGGTTGCGGTTACGGAAAATTCATCCAAAACAACTTGCTGTTCATCTTTCGTTTTTTCATTCTTTTTTTCAAACAGATAAAATTTCCCTTTTTGCTTTACCTCGACTCCCATCTGTGAAAATGCGTCAAAATGCGTATCCAGCGGCCGCGCTCCGATAATGTCGCCGCCTGGAGATTTTGTTTTTAAATTATCAAATCGTGCCAGCAGCGGCCCCCAAAACAAAACAGAACCACGGAGATGTCCCATAATTTCATTTGGCAATTTTTTAATATCAATATTTTTGCAAGTTATTTTTATTTTTCTTTTTTCTAGCCATTCAATTTCAGCTCCCATTGCCTGCAAAATATCAATAAATTTATAAACATCTTCAATCAATGGAACATTGCTGATAATACACGGCTCTTTTGTCAAAAGTGTTGCAGCCAAAATCGGGAAGGTTGCATTTTTTGCCCCCCCGACTTCAATCTCTCCTTTCAATGGTTTTCCTCCTTTGATAATAAACTTATCTATCATAATACATATATACTAAGCGATAATTTTGAAATTATCAAGCTATTAATTTTCTTTAAAAATTAGTGAAATAAATGTTCTGTCGCTTCCATATTCAAATATATTTTTAATAATTTTCCAAAACATAAATTTATTTAGGCCTTTTTTATCTCCTTCTCTTAATATATTAACAAATTTTTTATTTTCCAGGTATTTTGCCAAGCCATCAGAATAAAATACTGCCATATCTTGATGATTTAAAGTTTTTGAACCAAAAACATAATAATTTTTAACGCCCTCTTCTCCGCTAAAAGTTCCGTAACCCTGGCCGTTAGGATTGTTTCTTAATTCTGTGCGTATAAGATACTTTCTCTTATTTAGTGAATAATTTTTCCAGTTTTTATGAGTATCTCTGAATTTAGTAACCGGGGGCATAACCATATCTGCTGTTTTAAACTTCTTTTTATCGTCTTTATCAAAAATAATTAAACCGCAATCGCCGACGTAACCATAATAAAGCTTATCTTTTAAAATTATACCCGCAATGCCAACTGTATCTAACCAATCATATTCAACATAGTTTAATTTTTTGTCTATGCCATATTCTATATTCAATTCTTTAATTTTTTTGTTGGCGAAATCAAACGCCTGTTTTATTTTATCAAAAATTTCTTCGTCTTTTTCAAAATTGGCTTCTAGGTATTCTATAACGCTTTTGCAAAAAATCTGCGCCGATTTTCTAGCTCCTTCTGGAAACGAGTATCTGCCATCCTGAAAATGCGACCTTGTCACTCCATCAGCAACTGCAAAAATCGGGAATTCTTTTGAAACTAAATAAAAGTCCTCATTGGGCTTTTTATCAAACTTTATAGCTTCTCCGTAGGTGGCAGAAAAATATTTTATGTCATTCATGCTGATTTCAGTTTACACTAAAAAATATTTTATTTCCAATTTGCCTGTCTGCCGGCAGACAGGCAAAAAAACTGGGCCTGCCTCGAAAGACAAAGCCCAAGAATCGCCCTCACCTGCTGATGCGGTTGCGCTGGCGAACCAGCTCACCATTTATTTTCGATTTCAACGAGCATTCGCCGCGCCTGGCTGGAAAAATCGGCATTAGGGCTGTGCTCCAACGACTTCAACGCCATGCAGTGCATGCGCTTGCCATAGCCGCCGAGTAAGCCCCTGCCAGCGATTTTGGCATCCTTATCTGGCGCAACGAACTCTTTTGCCAGTCGGTCGAGTTCAATTGGCGAAACCCACACGACGTCTCCTTTTGGGGAGAACAACGATGAAACCACGATCGGAGTCACCAACGCCAGGTCGTATGTTTTAGCACCCTTGAAAAGCACAGCGAAAAACTGCGGCATCGGATTCAAATCAACCGAAGTCCCAAGCTCTTCTCCGAGCTCCCGCTCGAGCTCCCTGGCGAGATGAGAGTAAGGGATTTCTCCCTGGTCCATCGCTCCTCCGCCAGGCAACTCCCAGCAACTAAGAAACGATTGGCCGGGAATAATGGATCCCTCTTCTGTTCTCCGCCTCAAAAGAAGCCGCCCGTTGATTACCTCAATAATCCCAGCGAATACGCCGATGGTTGGAGTAATTTTGGCCATTGCCCTTCCCGCCTTTCTCGCTGCTTAAGGCGCAGCTGCCTACGAATTTTTAAGATTCAAACAATCCTAAACATTCTTATTATAGCAAATTATAATTATTTGTCAATCTTTAACTTTGGCTAATTTCTGATAAGATGTAATATTACAATGACTAAAAAAACTCGGCTGATAATATTACTTGTTTGTGTTGCCTGCTTTTTGATTGTAGCTCCGGTTCTGGTGCTCTACTCCATGGGTTACCGTTTTGATTTTGAAAAAATGAAAATTACAGCAACCGGGGGAATTTATGTCAGAACTTTTCCTGCAGCCGACAAAATAACAATCGACTCCAACATTTCAGAAAAGCCGGGCATTTTTGCAAACTCAATTTTTGTGCAAAGCTTATTGCCCAAAAACCATACCATCTCCATTAAAAAAGACGGATATTATGATTATTTTAAAACACTGCCAGTGCAGGAAAAACAGGTCACAAAATTGGAAAATGTTTTATTGTTCAAAAAAAATATTCAGTTTTCAGTTGTTGCAGACAAAACCCAATCTCCTTTTGTAAATCAGGAAAAATTTATTATAAAAAATAATAATTTATATTATTCAAACATCGCTGCAAATTCAACATTAACCGCGGTTCAAAAAGCAACCCCTGTTTTAAAAGGATTGGCTGCGTTTTCTGTTTCAGGAAACAATATAATATGGCTGGGAACTGACGGATTTTTATATCAGTCCGATTTAACCGCCTTGTCCGCCAAACCAACAAAACTCACCCTAACTGCGTTAAAAATAAACAAAAAAAATTCTTATAAAATTGTTGCCGGCAGCCAAAATATTTTTTTAATCATCAATACTAATCTTTTATTTTTAAATGCCAAAACAAATAGTTTAGACAATTTTTATTCTCCTGTTGCAGACGCAAAAATTTCTCCGGATGGAAAAAATATAGTTTATTTTAATGACAACAACATATATGTTTCAACTTTGCTTGCCACGCCCGCCAAAAAAAGCGTGCTATACAATTCGTCTGAAAAAATCAGCGACGTTTTGTGGCTAAACAACGATTATATAATTTTTACTGATGGAGACAAAATTATAATCTCTGAAATTGATTACCGCGGAAACATCAATGCCATAACTTTGCCAACAACAATAACCATATCACCAAATAAAAAAAACAATATTTTATCTCCGCAAATATTTTTCAACCAGCAAAGTGGCCAGCTTTACATCTTAACCAGCAATACTTTATTGCTTTCAGAAAAAATTACCCCATAAATAAAAAACCAGGTCCGACCTGGTTTTTTATTTACACCGACTCCTTTTGTATTTTGCTTTTAAATTCCTCCCAATTTAGTGCGTCGCCATTCGCCATTTTGCACACATCCTTAAACGCGCAGTAATTACACTGCCAATTGCGCGGATAATCAGCCAAACGAGCCGGTAAAATATTTTTTTCCACCTGGTCTTTCAGCGCATAAAATTTATCCAGAAGTGATTTGCAGAGGGCTTCGTCATAGTCAATAAAAAACTCTTTCATATTCTGCTGGTCTTTGTCAATGTAAAGCAAAATGCCTTTTTTGATATTAAAATAATGCAGATATAATTGAATCTGATAAACATTTTCTTCTTTTGGTTCAGACAAATTTTTGAAAATCATGCTGTTCATACTTTTAATATCCAAAACATAATTTTCGTTTCCAATGCATAAAATTGCGTCAGCTCTTCCGGAAATTATTTCCTGCGAAGGAATTGGAATTTCTGTCACGCATCCGATTCTCAAACGATACAAAATATTAAAAATGCTTCGGTGGATATTTTCTCCGTGCTCAAAAATTCGCATAATCCTTGGGTCCATCGCTTCACGCGGCGCATTTTTAAACTTAAAAAAAACAGCGCGCGGGCATTTTCCCGCGTCTGTAATATAAAACCTGGTCTGTTCTTTATTTTTTTGATTCTCCAAATAAAACTGGTCGATTAATTCCTTAAGCATATTAATATCTTATCATTTCAAAAAATTTATGCAAGTATCAAAAAATCCCCTTCCGGGGATTTTTCTTAACGTTTTGCCCACTGAGGCGCTTTTCTTGCGCGCTTCAATCCAAATTTTTTTCTTTCGCGCATGCGTGGGTCGCGGGTTAAAAATCCTGCTTTTCTTAATCGTTTTCTAAAATTATTATTAAAATCAACCAGCACCCTGGCTGTCCCGTGCCTGATTGCTTCTGCCTGAGCCGAATGCCCTCCGCCCTTTACTTTTATTGTAACCCTGAATTTGTCTAAGCATTTCATTTTTTTCATTGAGGCAATTGCATTTTCCTGGTCTTCTGGCATTATAAAATATTTCTGGTATGGCTTATTGTTAATAATAAATTCTTTGTCTCCTTTTGTGTAAAGGCGGATTCTGGCAACAGCGGTTTTTCTTCTGCCAATTGCTTCAAAATATCTATCCGATTTGCCGGCGGTTTCTTTTATGGTTTTTGCAATTTCTTTTGAAATTTCGTCATCTGCAATATCCTCCCCGCCTTGACTCGGCGAGGCAGGTATGGCATCTTGCGCGACCTCAACAACCGGAGTTTCTAATTCCTTTATTTCTTCTTTTTCAATTATTTTTTTAGCTCTTGGCATATTATTCAAACTTTAATCGTTTAATTTGTCTGTCTCTCAATGTATTTTTGCAAAGCATTCCCATTACCGCTTTTCTTAAGACCTCTTTCGGTCCTTTTTTTATTAGAAATTCTTTTAACGTGGCTTTTTTCAAATTTCCCAAGTATCCGGTAAAATGGAAATAATTTTTATTTTCCAATTTATTTCCGGTAAATTTCATTTTATCAATATTTTTCACGACAACCGTGTCGCCAACGTCTTTATATGGAACAAAATCCGGCTTATTTTTTCCGCGCAACGCAACAGCAACCTCAACAGCTAATCTGCCTAAAGATTTATTTTCGGCGTCTATTGTGACAATTTTTCTTTGAATTTTTTCTACTGTTGCCATATTTTTATTTTACCAATTCAATAATTACCATTTTTGCTCCGTCTGAATTGCGCGGACCTAATTTCATAATTCTTGTATATCCGCCAGCCCTGTCTTTATATCGGGGGGCTACTTCCTCAATTATTTTTTTTGTCATTGTTGGAGTTAAATTCTGCGCCAAAATCCGACGATTTGCCAAGTTTATATCTTTGGCTCTTGTAATCATTTTTTCGGCAATAGACCTCAATTCTTTTGCTTTTGCCTCGGTGGTTTTAATTTTTTCGTGCAGCAAAAAATTATTTACCAGCACTCTTAACAGCGCATTTCTTGGCCCAATTTTCCTTGAAAATTTTCTGCCTTTATTTAGTTTCCTCATCTTTTAATTCCAGTCCTAATTTTTTAATTTTTCTTTTTATTTCTGAAATTGCTTTGTCTCCCATGCCTTCCAGTTCAGAAAGCCCTTTTTCCGATTTTCTGACAATTCCGCCAACGGTTTTTATGCCGTTATTTAGCAGGGCGTTAAGCGTTCTGCCGGTTAATTTTAAGTCCTCAACTACAAGTTTGGTTACGTCTTCTCCCGATTTTTCCTTGTCCTCCGAAGCTTTAGCGGAGGAGGATTCTTTGCCGGCTTTACCTTCAAAAATAATATTAAAATGTTTTATCAAAATATCGCATGCCTCAAAAAATGCTTCCTCCGGAGTTATTGTGCCGTCTGTTTCAATTTCTAAGGATAACTTATCAAAGTCAGTTCTGTCTCCAACTCTCATGCTTTCAACCTGAAAATTTACATTTCTTATTGGAGTAAAAATAGCGTCAACTGCCATAGCTCCAATTTCTGCTTTTCCTTTTTTAATCTGGTCTTTTGGAACATACCCGATGCCCTTCTCAACCTGCAATTCAATTTCCAATTCCGTTTTTTTATCTGTTATTGTAGCAATGTGCAAATCAGAATTTACCAATTTTATTTGCGACGGACATTTAAAATCAGAACCTTTAACTTCTCCTTCTCCCTTTACCTTCAATCCAATTTTTTGCCCTTCGCCTTCAAAAATTTTAAATCTCAAATTTTTAATATTCAAAAGTATCATTATAGTGTCTTCTAAAACGCCGGAAATTGTTGAAAATTCATGCGGCACTCCTTTTATCTTAACTTCTGTCACAGCCGCGCCCTGCAAGGATGTTAGCAAAACCCTTCTTAGCGAATTTCCAATAGTAACGCCATAGCCAGGATATAATCCTTCAACTTCAAAAACTGCCTGATTTTTCTTCTTTTGAATTACTTTTGGGGGCAATGGAAGAGGAATCATCCAGGACCAGGATGGGAAGCTGGGTCTCGGCAACGGTCA
>JBEKVX010000009.1:0-24706 GCA_049513595.1 Candidatus Staskawiczbacteria bacterium
ATGTCAAAAAAGTAACGCCGGCTATCACAAAACAAACCACAGCGATGCCTCCGAATATAACCCATGTCGCCGTTTCTATGCCGGGAATCATATCTTTAAGGTTGACATCTTTCCCATAATTACCCAAGTAGCTTGCTGAAATAAGACCCAGAGGACATGCTGCCGAAATTAAAATACCCAAAAAAATCGAAAATATTTTTTTATTCATATTTTACGAATCGGGATTGTTTATCCTTTGCTCCGCTTTTAAGCAGAGCAAAGGATAAAAATATTTTCTTAAATAACACTAGAGACAATTGCAACTATTGAGTAAGCGATAATGCCAACTGCCACTCCAGCCACTCCCCACAAAAAGGCCGACCTTGCTGCCTGAACTTTTTCTGGAGTTCCACCCGCTGTCAAAAACAGGACTGCAGCATATATAAAACAAATTACAGCAATAAGTCCGAAGACAATCCAAACAGCGTTTTCAATGCTAGTCACTACAGAGGTCAAGTCGGGAATATGGTTTATGGGCGCCGGAGTGTCGGCTAGCGCCAAAGCTGGCAAAAGCAAAATGCCAAGAGAAATTAATGCTAACTTATTTTTGTTCATATTTTTTATTTTTTAATTTTAGAAATAGAATCGACCTTTTAATTAATTTACTTTACGATTGATTAGCAGGATGGGCCAGTGCCGTTTGCGCCTATAATATTTTTTATAACATCAACTATTGCTGTAGCTGCCAAGCCAATGATTATACCTGCTATGGCATATACTAAAGCAGTTTTTGCCTTGTCCATTCTTCCGGGATTGCCAGCCGAAGTAAGATATAAAATGCCGGCAATTATAAGAAAAATCGCGCCCAAAGATGCAATAACCTCGCCGACTCCAGATGCTATGTTTGTCAAAAGCGTATTAAAGCAATCAGTTGGGGCTAAAGGATTTGGTATGGTCTGGGCAGAAATCAAACCAGCCAGACAGAACAAACTGACAAAAATTACTATGTTCGCAACAATTTTTTTCATATTAATCTATTATATCAGAAAAACAGAATGCAAGGTGTGGATAACTTTGGTATTAATCTTTCAGGCATGCTCCCGATGCAACCTTGTCTCCTTCCTCCAAGCGCATTATTCTGACTCCCTGCGTTGCCCTGCCCAATAAAGATATTGATTTTACACTGGTCCTTATAACCTGGCCGTGCTGAGAGATAACAATCAAATCCTCTTCATTCGCTACATCTTCTAAAATAGAAGACATCACAACCGGTCCTGTTTTGCTTGTAATTTTGGCTGCCTTAACTCCAGATCCTCCTCTGCCCTGTGTTTTGTATTGAGAGACATCGGTTCTTTTCCCGTACCCGTTTTCCATAACCACCAGTAAATATTGTTTTGCCGGTTTTTTTGTCTTTTCATCAATCGGCGGATTTTTTTCAATAACATCCATACCAATAACTTCGTCTCCTTTTTTCAGACGAATTCCTTTAACCCCGGCCGCTGCCCTGCCCATGGGCCTTATATCTTTTTCTTTAAATCTTATTGAAATTCCATTTTTAGTTGCCAAAATTATGTCGTCTTCGCCAGATGTTTTAACAACTTTTTTCAACGCATCCCCTTTTTCTAACTTTATGGCAATAATTCCTGACTTTCTCACATTTTCAAATTCTTCTAAAGCGGTCTTTTTGATTCTTCCATTTTTTGTGACCATCACTAAATATTTATCTTTTGGGGCGCCCTTTGGGTCATCTGGCTTTGCATTGGGCGCTGTCTTTTCCATCGGAATCAACGACAAAACCTTTTCTTCTGTTGAAAGCTCTAAAAAGTTTAAAAGACCTCTGCCTCTTGCAACTCTTGTGCCCTCTGGAATTTCATAAACCTGCGTCTGAAAAACCTTTCCAGAATCAGTGAAAAACAGCAGGTTATCATGCGTTGAGGCGCACAAAAAGTGTTCAACAATATCATCTTGCATTGTTTTCATTCCCATAATTCCTTTCCCTCCGCGCTTTTGAATTTTATAGGTTGCAGGATTTATTCTTTTTATGTATCCGCCGGTGGTTAAGGTAACAATTGTTTCTTCTAAAGGAACCAAATCAACTTCCGTAATTTCTCCCAATTTTCCTTTGACAACTTTTGTCCTTCTTTTGTCTCCGAATTTTTCCTTTGATTCTTGAAATTCTTTTTTAATTATTGATTTCAGGCGTTCCGGGCTTTTCAAAATTGCCATTAAATCCTTTATTGTTTCCAAAATTGCTTTTAATTCATCTTCAATTTTCTTTCTTTCTAATCCAGCCAATGTCTGCAAACGCATTTCCAAAATTGCCACTGCCTGTTTTTCACTCAGTTTAAATTTTTTAATTAAGTTAATTTTTGCCTCGTCTTTGTCCGCTGATTTTTTGATTGTCTGTATAACTGCATCTATATTTTTTAAGGCAATCATCAATCCCTCTAAAATGTGGGCTCTTTCTTTGGCTTTTTCTAAGTCAAACTTTGTCCTGCGAGTGACAACTTCTTCTCTGTGTTTAATAAAATATTTTAAAACGTCTGACAACGACAAAATTTCCGGCTGAATTCCGTCAACCAATGCCAGTAAATTCAAATGGAATGTTTTTTGTAAATTTGTAAATTTGTAAAGCCGGTTCAAAATCCTTTGCGGCTGAAAACCTTTTTTAACATCAATAACAATTCTCATTCCTTCCCTGTCAGACAAATCGCGGATGTCTTTTATTCCTTCAACCTTTTTTTCTGTAACCAAATTTGCCAGGTCCTCAACCAAGGTGGATTTCAAAACCTGATAAGGAATTTCTGTAATTATAATTTGCTCGGAGCCGTCTTTTTTCTCAACAACATCGGCTTTTCCGCGCATTAAAATTGAACCTTTGCCTTGCGAATAGGCAGAAATTATTTCTTTCTGGTCATAAATTATTCCACCTGTTGGAAAATCCGGTCCCTGAATAAATTCAAATAAGTCCTCTGTTTCTGCTTTCGGATGGTCTAACATATAAATAGAAGCGTCCATCACTTCGGTCAAATTGTGCGGAGGAATATTTGTTGCCATGCCAACAGCAATTCCCAAAGAACCATTTAACAATAATTGTGGCAAAGGAGAGGGTAGGACAGTCGGCTCTTTTGTTGTGCCGTCATAATTATCAATAAAATTTACGGTGTCCTTGTCAATATCTCTCAGCAAATCATCTCCAATTTTTGATAGTCGGCACTCTGTGTAACGCGCAGCAGCCGCTCCATCGCCATCGATTGAACCAAAATTTCCCTGGCCGTCCACCAAAGTATATCGCATGTTAAAATCCTGTGCCATGCGCACCAGGGATTCATAAACTGCGGTGTCTCCGTGAGGATGATAACTTTTTAAGACCTCTCCAACCACGGCCATTGATTTTCTGTGTTTTGTGTTTGACCTCAAACCTGACTCCATCATTGCATATAAAATCCTTCTATGAACCGGCTTTAATCCGTCTCTGACATCCGGAAGCGCGCGCGCAACAATAACCGACATTGCATAATCAATGTATGATTCTTTTAATTCCGTCACCATTTCCCTTTGAGTCACATTTCCCCTGTTGCTGTCTCCGGATTTATCATCTTCTTGCGCCCGGGATTTTGATTTTTCTTCTTTGTCTTCTGGCATTTTTTAAAATTATATTTCTATTTATTGCCCGGCCTTGTAGTTTGTAAAATATTTGTAGATGGCAAATTTATTGCCGGCAGATTTATTGATTTTACCGATTGTCCCACCTTAGATAAATTGTTAATTGTTCCTCTAACCCAAAAATATCCCATTCCTATTGCCAAAATAGCAACAATCGTCCACAAAACAATCTTTTTTTTAGTATCGGATAAATTCTGGAGTTTTGTTAAAAATTCTTTGAAATTCATCTTACCCTTTTACGGCTGTAAAACAATTATTTCCATTGCTCCTTCTTTTGGCAAAGTTGATGGTTTAACAACAAATTTATCTTGCGGAGTTATTGAATTTTTTCCCATTGTCTTTAAAAATTTTGAAACTTCATCAAGCTTAATTTTTGATTTCGGCAAACCAAAGTGCATCGGAATTATAATTTTTGGCTCAATCTGGGAAATTATTTTTTGCGCTTCTGAAGAATCAATTGTATATGTTCCGCCAACAGGAATCATCAAAACATCAACACCATCAATTTTTTCCAATTGCTCGTCGGTTAATTGTTTTTGTCCCAAGTCGCCCAAATGGCAAAAACGCATTTCTTCTGCTTCAATAACATAAATTGTATTTTGTCCCCTTTCTTTGCCTTCTTTGTCGTCATGAAAAGACGGAATTCCCTGTATAAAGACACCTTTAACTTCGTATTCTCCGGGACCTGAAACCAAAAACGGCGTTCCTTTTACGCCTTTTACATTATTGTGGTCGTAGTGGTCATGGGTAACCAAAACAATGTCGGCTGAAAGATTTGGAAGTTTTAAGCCAATTTTTTCGTCATAAGGGTCAATCACAATATCAGCCGAATGGTCCCTTGAATTAGAGACAGAAATTTGAAAGCAGGATTGCCCCGCGTAATATATCTTAGCCATATTCTTCAATTTTACCACAAATATTTTATGCCTTCAAGGGTTGCAAATTATAAAATATAGTGTATATTAAAGATATTAATCATTAACACTGCTGGCCTGCAGCAGAACCTTTCGACTCGCTTCGCTCGCTCGGGGCAAGCCCGATGGGAAGAAAAATAAACAGGCGTTTTATTATGGAAAAAATAGTTAAAAAAGTTGTGGACGCAATCAACCCGCTTCAGGTTGGCGCAACAATAGAAGGAAAAGTTGTTGCCAGGGACCGCTCGTCGCTTTTTGTTGATTTGGGAATTAACGGAACCGGCATAATTTTTGGCAGGGAATTTTATGGCGCTAAAGATGTTATAAAAAATCTAAATATCGGAGACAAGGTCTTTGCTAAAATTGTTGAATTAGAAAATGATGAGGGCTATAGAGAACTTTCATTAAGAGATGCCACAAAAGAAATTGGCTGGCAGCGCTTGAGAGAGCTCAAAGACACCGGACAAATTTTGAGCGTCAGAATAACCGGCGTAAACAAAGGCGGACTTTTGACCGCTCTGGATGGCATTCAGGCGTTTTTGCCGGTTTCGCAATTGGCTCCTGAGCATTATCCGCGGGTGGCTGACGCAGACAAGCAAAAAATATTAAAAGAATTGCAAAAATTTATCGGCAAGACATTGGAAGTAAAAATTCTTGATTTGCTGGCGCAGGAAAACAAATTGATTCTTTCAGAAAAAGCAAAATCAGATGAAAAAATAAAAGAGACGCTAAAAAATTATAAAAAAGGCGATGTTGTTGACGGCGAGATAACCGGCATTGCTGACTTCGGCGCATTTGTAAAATTTCCTGCTGATGCTGAAAAAGAAAGCCAAATTGAGGGATTAATCCATATTTCGGAACTTGACTGGCAATTAGTTGAAAATCCGACAGAAGTTGTAAAAGTCGGCGAAATTGTCAAAGCGCAAATCATAGACATCAACAATAACCAAGTTTTTCTTTCGTTAAAATCATTGAAAAAAAATCCCTGGGAAGAAATTGAAAGCCAGTATAAAAAAGGCGACGTGATAAAAGGAAAGGTGACAAAATTTTCTGCTTTTGGAGCTTTTGTGGAAATCCAGCCAAAAATAAGAGGGCTTTGCCATATTTCTGAATTTGAATCAAAAGAAAAAATGGAAGAGCAACTGAAAGTTGGCGAGACATACGATTTTACAGTTTTATTAATAGAACCAAAAGAACACCGAATGAGTTTAAAACTGGTAAACTAAAAAAACTGAAAAGTAATTCAAACAAAAAAATCCCCTATACGCTTTCGCGTCGGGGATTTTTTGTTGGATTTTTTGTAAAAAAAGATCTCACCATTCACATGATGAGATCGTTGTCTGCTTCTACAGACCTGCGTCCTTGCGGACTTTTCCAATCATCGCCTTTAATAAAGGCGGTTCACGAGCTGGAACCTTTCCAGCTTCGGCGGACCTTTCTTGCTACCCCAGTTGAAGTTCAGCTCCTCGAAGGCGACCTCGTCGCCGAAGTGGAACTGCACTTCGCCGTCCTCGCGGGGCGCCTCGCCGACAACGTCCTGAGTGAGACCCCAGGCCGGCTTGCCCTTAAACAGGAAGATTCCGCCGCCACTACGATGGGAGAACGTGATCCACCACGAGCACGCCGCATTATCGGGATTTTTGGGCTTGGGCAGAACCGGCTCGACTTCTTCGTCTGCGCCGTTCCAGCTCTCGAGGTCCACACCCTTCAGCAGGTCGGGGAAACCAGGGTCATCGAAAATCTGGACACGATTGCTCGTGCCAGCGTTGAACGACCCCAGCCGAAGCGTTTCGGGAATCGCGACCAGCCCGCTGTGAGCCAAGCTGTGACTCGAACGGTACAACCGCCCGCGCCACCTCCACTCACCGAATAGTCGCCACGACTCTCCGTTGTCATGGGTGAAAATGCCGGTCTGGAACAATCCGAAGAACTTTCCGTCCTTGGAAAGGTGGAAGCTGTCCAGCCTATTCGTGCCGCCCTCTCCGGGATGCCACTTAGTCCTGACATTTTGCCCCTCATAGGCAACGACGATCGGACTGTTCATGGTCACCCCCTTGAAGCCGCTGGGCAGGTCAGCAGTCACGGCGGTCAAACACTCGCTGGCGTAGTCGCCGCCCATGTTAGATACGTCTTTCTGCCGCAACAGCGTGCGCCCGTCGTCCAGACAGGCCACCAGCAAGTGAAATCCCAGAGGTCGCACGCCTGCAGGTATCGCGAGATACCCGCGCTCGTCAACCTCCAAAAGATTCTTGCTTCCCGTCAGATACGCACCGGCCAAAAGGCCGGGCTCCGAAAACTCACGCAACTGCGATGCCTTCATAGGGCACCTCCTTCTGGTTAAAAAATTGTCAAAACGAATACCTCTCTCTGTCCGCATTTATCCCGCGTTGCGGGACAAATGCGGACAGACAAAATTAATTTTGTCTTCCGGGCGCTTCCTGCGTCAGTGCTTCTTTTAAAATTTCTTTTATTGTTTCTAATGGAATTGCTGTTGGCAAAATTCCTTTCGGACTTGCTCCGCCGTTCAAAACCGAATTTGTTGCCCTGTCATAATACCATTCCAAAACTTCCGGAATTTTTCCCTCTTTCATTAAATCAAATGTTGAACATGTTAATTTTCTGTCTCTTATTTCTGCCTCTGCCTTTCTTAAATAAGCTGCCAGCCATCTTAAGTCCACATTTTTCAAAGGTTTTGTCAAAATATTTGTAAAGCCAGAACTATTTTTCTGGCAGACAACGTCGGCTCTTTGCCCTCCTGATGACTTTAACCAGCCAGCCATGCTTAAGTTGTCTGACTCTAAAACAACTACTTTTAAATTCTTTTTTCCTTGTTTAACTTCAAAAATTTCCGCTTTGCCTTCCTTCAACTTTTTATCAAATTCCTGCGGAAGTTCCTGTGTTCTCCTTTTTTCTTCTGCATGATGGGCTTCCAACAAAGGTAAAATAATCTTTACAACTTTTTCTGGGTCTTCTTCGGTTTTATTTAAAGATGCAATTAAGCCAGATAATCCAAATGCTTTATCTAAGGGATCATTTGAGACAGTTCCTAATCCATGCTTATCGTCTCTTTCTGCATAAGTTAAAATTTTTGCGATTGATGGGTCTGTTTCAATTTCCAAGTCCTCTGCAATTAACTGCGATAAATTTTTTCCTTTTGCATGGTGGTCAAATTTTCCACCGCCTAAATCCAAAAGCAAAACGCCTTTTTCTTCCAAAGATAAATTTGTATCTCCGGCCGGCAATTCCTGCCAAATATCAATTGAAGCGTCTTTTACTCCCGGATATTTTTGCTGTCCGAATTTTGTCAAAAGAAAAATTCCCACAATGACGTCGGGGTGGGGGCGTGTCGGTATAATAATTTTTTTGTAGCTATTAACCATCTTATTTACTATATTTCATTATATCAAGTTATGTCCTGTTTGTCAATAGATAAGAAGCAATAATATATTTCAAACTATTGACCCAATGCCCAAGTTTTACAAAATTTAGGTTAAGGGTTGACATAAATATAGATAAGGTATATAATATAAATAGTGCGACAGAGCGAAAGCTCTTTGACAGTTTTGATCTTCGCAACGTAGCGGAGGTCAGTGCAGTGTTTGTTCACCGTTTGAACTGGGTAAAACCCAGGAGGAGTGTGTATCATGTCCGAGAAACCACTGAGTCTCAAGGAAAAGATGGAGAGGGCGAAAAGGGATTTCGACCCTGCGGCCATTGGCGAACGCCTGGTCGAACAGCAGGAAACTGTGGATGCCGGCACCATCGGATACCTCGGCGAGCTCATCGGGAGCGACGGGGGTGCCGACAAGGTGGGCCTGAGCAAGCTTTGTGAGGATATGCCGGCAAAGGAGGCCAGGCAGGAGTGGTTCAACTTATCCTTGGCCGAGATCCAGGAGAGGTTGAAGGAGTGGGCCAAGGAGATCCAAGACATCAGGCCTCTTGTCCACAACCTGGGCGACTTCCTGTTGAACCGCTTCGTGGCGGACTCGGCATGGCAAGTGATTGTCACTGTCGAGCGGCCATGCAGATTGGCGCGAAGCGAAGACGACCTCTTCGAATTGCTCCAGGAGTTCGCCAGGAGCGGTCTCGCCATTCGGGCTGTGAACCCGCGCAGAGACATCGAAGACGGCGTGGCGATCCAACGCGGAGACGCACGGTTCGTGTTCGCTCCCAAGAAGCAGCCCCCGGACGCGCCCCAAACCCGCCTCCAGCTCGGTTGGCAGTTCGTCAAAAAGGCAAAAGCCGAGTTCGACGCGCACCAGCAAAAGCTCGATGCCCTCAAGGCGCGAAGCACGCTGAACGCGGCCGAAGCCCTTGCCGGAGACATTGGAACGGTCTACGTTCCGATGGGAACCCAGTGCGGAATCCTGTTCGAGACCCAGAACGGCGGCGACGTCCGAATTCTCGACACCGTAGACGTGGAGGTCGGGCAGCTTCCCACCGATTGGTTCTGCTGGGACGACTGCAAGCACCTCGGAGCAGACGTCGTCCAAGCCGTCGCCAAGCTGACCAGCCAGGCCAAAAAGTCCTAAGCGAGATTCAAAGCTCGCGAAACGAATTTTGGCTAGCCCCAGGCAAACGAGCAATCGTTGTCCGGGGCTTTTCTTTTTGAGCAAAATGTGCTAAATTAATCGTATAGAAATGTATATGAATCAACTTTTGAAAAATTTTATATTTGTCATTTTAATCCTTCTTGTCATCGGAGGAATTTTTAGTTTGCTTTATTTTCCGGCTTCAACTCCAAACGAAATATCTTCCACGCAATTGGTCTCGGATATAAACAATAATAAAGTAAAAGGAATTATTGTTTCTGGCGACTCGTTAGATATCACCTACAATGACGGCAAGGCCGCGACTTCGTTAAAAGAATCCGGCACAAGTTTAACTGATTTGCTTACAGGATTGGGAGTCAATAAAGATAATCTTCAAAAAGTTAATATCTCAGAACAAACGGCAAAACAAGATTTCTGGTCATGGGCAACTCCGCTTTTGGTTTTTGGAATTTTGCCATTGGTTGTTTTCGGATTAATATTCTGGTTTATGTTTAAAAATGCAAGAGCCGGAGCCATGCAGGCGTTTGATTTTACAAAAGCTAGAGCCAGAATTTTTGGAGCCGAAGGACATTCAAAAGAAAAAATAACCTTCAAAGATGTTGCCGGATTAAAAGAAGCCAAAGAAGAATTGGTGGAAATTGTTGACTTCTTAAAATTTCCTAAAAAATATCTGGCAATGGGAGCCAAAATTCCGCGTGGAGTTCTGCTGGTTGGCGGAGCCGGAGTTGGAAAAACTTTATTAGCAAGAGCAGTTGCCGGAGAAGCCAATGTCCCATTTTTATCAATTTCAGGTTCAGAGTTTGTGGAAATGTTTGTCGGAGTTGGTTCAGCTCGTGTGCGGGACTTGTTTTCAATGGCAAAAAAATCAGCTCCATCAATTGTTTTTATTGACGAGCTGGACGCAATCGGACGCCACAGGGGAGCTGGAATTGGCGGAGGACACGACGAAAGAGAACAGACCTTAAACCAGATTTTAGTTGAAATGGACGGCTTTGAAAAAGAAACTGGAGTAATTATTTTGGCTGCCACAAACAGGCCGGACATTTTAGACCCGGCATTATTGAGACCAGGGAGATTTGACAGAAAAATTGTTTTAGACCCGCCGGATGTCCACGACAGAGAAGCAATTTTGCAAATCCATTCAAAAACAAAACCATTGGCAAAAGATGTTGATTTCAAAGAAGTTGCAGAAAGAACTCCTGGATTTACCGGAGCTGACTTGGCAAATGTGGCAAACGAAGGCGCTTTACTGGCTGCCCGACAAAATCAAACAGAAATTAACCAAAAAGATTTTTTGGAAGCAATTGAAAAAGTTTTACTGGGACCGGAAAGAAAATCGCATATATTATCCAAAAAAGAAAAGGAGATTGCCGCCTATCACGAAGCAGGACATGCTTTGGTTTCAACGTTTTCGCCAGACACAGAACCAATAAGAAAAATTTCAATCATTGCCAGGGGAATGGCTGCCGGTTATACCTTGCAGGTTCCATCAGAAGAGAGAAAAATGAAAACAAAAACCGGATTTATGTCGGAAATTGCCACTTTGCTTGGCGGATATTGCGCTGAAAAAATAAAGTTTGGAGAAATGACAACCGGCGCCTCAAACGATTTGGGACGCGCTTCGGAAATGGCAAGAAAATTGGTAAAAGAGTATGGGATGTCGTCTCTGGGTCCGATTTCGTTTGGTGAAAAAGAAGAACTGGTATTTTTAGGAAAAGAAATTTCAGAACAGAGAAATTATTCTGAAAAAGTTGCTGAAAAAATTGACCAGGAAGTTGATATAATTATTAAAACCGCCCAAAAACAAGCGGAAATAATTTTGTTAAAACACAAAAATTTATTGGACAAAGTTGCAAAAGACCTTATCGAAAAGGAAATTATAGAACGGGAAGAGTTTGAAAAATTAATAAAATCAAAATAAACCCGACGAAAACCTGCAAGGTTTTTGTTTAGGGGGCCTGTAGCTCAGTGGTAGAGCATTGCTCTTATAAAGCAAGGGTCGAAGGTTCGATCCCTTCCAGGCCCACCATGGGCGGTTAGCTCAATGGTAGAGCGCTTACTTGACGTGTAAGATGTTATAGGTTCGAATCCTTTACCGCCCACATGGATATAAAAATAATTTACGAGGATAATGATGTTTTGGTGGTGGACAAACCGGCAGGAATGGTGGTGTTTCCAGAAGGGCAGACGAAGGAAAATACTTTGATTGAAGCGCTAGTTGAAAAATATCCTGAATTAAAAAATGTTGGAGAAGCGCCAAGATATGGAATTGTGCACAGGTTAGACAAAGACACTTCGGGAATTTTATTAGTGGCAAAAAGCAACGAGGCCTTGATTTTTTTGCAAAAATGTTTTAAAAATAGAGAGGTAGAAAAAAAATATGTTTGTTTGGTGGAGGGAAATATCAAAGATGATAAAGGAGAAATTAAAACTTTGATTGGCAGGGCACCAGGAGACAAAAGAAAACAAAAAGCATATCCTTTAAACGAAATAGGACCTGGCAGAAGAGAAGCGATTACAGAATATAAAGTTTTAGAAAGATTCAAAGATTATACTTTATTAGAAGTTGAAATTAAAACAGGAAGACGCCACCAAATAAGGTGTCATTTTTCTTATTTACACCACCCAATTGCAGGAGATAAATTATACAGCTTCAAAAATTCAAAAATCCCAGATGGTTTGACAAGACAATTTTTACATTCGGCATATTTAAAAATCCAATTGCCGAGCAAAGAAATTAAAGAATTTAAGTCAGAATTACCGGAAGAATTAAAACAAGTAATAAATAATTTAACATGATAACATTATTAGAAAAATTTAATAAAGAACAGGAAAAAAAATTGCCAGATTTAAGGCCTGGCGATACAATTAAGGTACACCAGAAAATTAAAGAGGGGGATAAAGAAAGAATTCAGATTTTTGAAGGCATAATTATTGCCAAAAAGCATGGGGAAGGAATTTCCGGAACAATAACCGTCAGAAAAATTGTTGACGGAGTCGGAGTTGAAAGGGTCTTCCCGATTCATTCGCCGTCTGTGGAAAAATTTGAAGTTGTAAGAAGCGGAAAAGTGAGAAGGGCAAAGCTTTATTATTTGCGAACCGCTAAAGGCAAAAAAGCGAAATTAAAAAGAAAGGACTTTGCAGTTGCAATTGCAGAAAAACCAGCTGAGGCGCAAGCAGTGGAAGAGGCGCCAACCGAAACAACAAAAGCAGAAGAAACTCCAATATAATTAGCGCGCGGACGTGGCGAAATGGCAGACGCACTACCTTGAGGTGGTAGCGCCGCAAGGCATGTGGGTTCGACTCCCACCGTCCGCACCAGGACGCTTAGCTCAGCTGGTAGAGCGTCTCATTTACACTGAGAAGGTCGCAGGTTCGAGTCCTGCAGCGTCCACCAAAGCCCTATACAAAAATTTTCTGAAAAAAGTTTTTGTCGGGCTCGACAAAAAATTATAAAATAATTTTTTGTATAGAGCCTGGATAGCTCAGGTAGTTAGAGCACAGCTCTGAAAAAGCTGGGGTGGCCAGTGCAAGTCTGGCTCCAGGCACACTTCATCCCGCCTAGCGGGATTCAGTGCGGGTGTCGTATAGTGGTCATTATACGTCCTTGCCAAGGATGAGACGGCGGTTCGACTCCGCTCACCCGCTCAGAGAGAAAAAAGTCCGATTTTTTCGGACTTTTTTGTTAAAATTTTGGCTCTTGACAGCTGGCGATATTCCGTGCTATAACTCTTGACAATGGCCCTTTATTATGCTAACATATATGTATACTCCTTTGGGAGTTTTTTTAATATGATTAACTTCAAAAACAATGCCATTTTAGGAGGTAAAACCCCTTTAATCGGCTCTATATTTGCAGGTATTATAGTCGGCATCTGCCTTTTGGGGATAATCATGCCTCAAACAACCAATGCTGATTTTGCCAATACCACCAACGCCTTATACGTAGCAAAAACTACAAATGTGGCGCAAAAAGCTGTCAAAACAATAAAGGTTGTGGTTACTGCTTATTCAAGCACCCCCGACCAGACAGACGACACTCCGTTTATAACTGCATCTGGCCAATATGTAAGAGACGGCATAGTTGCGAATAATTTACTGCCGCTTGGAACAAAAATTAAAATTCCAGAATTATACGGCAATAAAATATTCACTGTTGAAGACAGAATGGCCTGGTATAAAAGCAATTACCATATAGATATATGGATGCCAAGCAGACCTCTTGCACTAAACTTCGGAGTCAAAACAGCTGAAATAGAAATTTTAGAAAATTAATCGTCAGAATCAAAAGCCCGCGCGAAGCGCGGGCTTTTGATTTATGTGCCCAAGGCGGGAGTCGAACCCGCATGAGAAAAAATCTCACAACATTTTAAGTGTTGCGTGTATACCATTCCACCACTTGGGCATAACTATGTTTTTCCAATGTTTCTGCCTCTATGATTCGGTTTCAAGCTGTGACAGTTTGGACAAAGAACTCTCAAATTTTCTAAACGATTATCTAAGTGATCACCATTTATATGATCTAACTCCAATGGTAAATATCCATCTGAATTTGTTTTTGCCCATCCACATTCCTCACATTTTTGCTGTTTAATCCCGGCAATAAACAACCTCTTCTTTAATTTAAAACTTTGATAATAACTATTTTTTACCAAAATACTTTCTAGGGACAAATGAGGTTTTCCTATTCCTCTCAATCCTTTGTTCCAAGCTTTCCCAGTAAAATGACCAATATTAAAATTATATTCTTTAATATATTTTTTGATTTGCTGGTAATTTCCTCCCGCCTCTTTTAAGCCGAGCTTAGCCAAAACCTGCCGGTAACTTTTAGAACTTTTAACTGCGCTATTTAATTGTGCCTCACTCCATTTTCTTTTCATTAATCTATTATATCATTCGGCAAACGCATATGCAATACAATTTTTTTCGCGACTACCATTGAGGCACGGGCGGGAATTGCACCCACGTATAGGGGTTTTGCAGACCCCTGCCTTACTGCTTGGCTACCGTGCCATTACTTATTAATTTAACCTACTTTTCTTCTTTTTTCAATTGGCTCAACAGCTCTTCCACTCTGCCGGCTTTGCTGATTGCGGTTTCTTTTAAAAATTTTATTTTAGGAATTGGACGCTGACGCAAAGTTCTATTGATTTTGTATTGCACATCATAAACTGATTTTTGCAAGGCGCGTAAAATTCCAACTGATTTTTCTTCGGGAAAAACAGAAATGTAAACCTTGGCTTCAATTAAATTTGAACTGGTATCAACCCGCGTTAAGGTAACCAAAATTTCAGGCGAAAAAGCAAAATCCCTTAAAAGAATTTTGCCTATCTCGTGCTCCAACAATGAATTAATTTTTTCTAATCTATTCGTTGACATTTATATATTTTTTGCTAAAATTACAAATCATACTTCGGTGGCTTCAAGCCTGCCTCTCTGTAAGAGGCAAAAAGACACTGAAAACCGGTTGGTCTCGAATCCAAAGTAGGAAACGAACTGGTAGGGCCTTAACTAAGGGGATTGGCGGTCCTCGCCGAAGTGTCTTTGGCTATTTTAGCTACCACGCTCTTTCAAGGAGGTAAAAAGCCGACATTACTTCTAGCCGGTGACTCCTGCATTGAACAAGCTTGCACGAGTTGCCGGCCTTTTTTATTAAAGTTCCCCTTTTTTGCGCTCTTCAACATAGGCGGCGACAATGTCGCCTTTTTCTATTTTTACGTTTCCTTCAAACAAAATGCCGGCTTCGTCGCCTTTTCTTGCCAGGTCAACATCTTTTTTGTCGCGCTGCAAATTTATAATTCTGCCGGTGCCGACTTTTTTTTCATCTCTGAAAATTTCCAGTTTTAAGCCTTTTTTAAATTCTCCTTCTGTAACTTTTCCGCCCACAATTTGGCGGTTTTTTTCTCCCCAAAAAACCAACAATGTTCTCAGTTTTCCAACATCAGTTCTTACAACCTCGGGCTCCAATGTCTTTTCCAAACCAGACCGAACATCCTGAATTAGTTCGTAAATTATATCAAATGTCTTAATTCTTAATTTTTTTTCCAAATCGTTTTTCATGAATTTCACAACAGACGGGCTGATTTTTACCCTAAATCCGATTATTGACGCTTTTGACATTTCTGCCAGTTTTGCATCAGTTTCATTTATTTCCCCAACTTCTGATTTTAAAATTCTCAAAATAACTTTATCTTGCGGCAAATTTTTTAACATTCCTTCAATTGCTTCCAGCGAGCCAAAAACATCTCCCTTCAAAATTATATTCAGCACTTTTTTATTTGGATCTATCTCTAAAACGGTTGAACCGATTTCTCTTTTTGGCAATTCTTTTTTAATTTCTTCCATCGCCTCTTTTTCTGTTTTATAGCTCTTAAATTTTTCTCCAACTGCCGGAACCTTTTCAAAACCCAAAATAATAACCGGACAAGAGGGAAGCGCTTCTGCAATTTCATTTCCCTGAAAGTCCTTTATTGATTTTACTTTTGCCAATGCCAAATCAGTTGCAATGATATCTTTTGGTTTTAAAATTCCTTTTTTGACAATTGCAGTTGCCACCGGGCCCTTTGAGCCGTCCATGTACGACTCAATTATCAAACCCTCCGCCGGCACATTTATTTCCGATTTTAATTCCTGCAAATCAGCCACCAGCAAAATAACTTCCAGCAATTCGTCAATTCCTGTTTTTTCTTTTGCCGAGACCTCAACACAAGGAATTTTTCCGCCATAACTTTCAACTAAAACATCAATTTTTGAAAGTTCGCCTTTTATTTTTTCAGGATTTGCATTTGGCAAGTCAATTTTATTTAGCACAACAATCATTGGAATTTCGGCTCTTTTTATTGCCATAATTGCTTCTTTTGTTTGCGGTTGAACGCTTTGAGCCGCATCCACAACCAAAAGCGCAATATCAGCCACTTCAGCCCCCCTGGCGCGCATTGCAGAAAACGCCTCGTGGCCGGGCGTATCAATAAATGTTATTTTTTTCCCTTTTTCTGAAACTTCATAAGCTCCTATGTGCTGGGTAATTCCGCCTGACTCTTTTGAAGTAATTTTGAAATCCCTGATGGCTTCCAACAAAGATGACTTTCCATGGTCAACGTGACCCAAAACAACCACCACCGGCGGCCTGTGTAAAACTTTCTCAATTTTCTTTTCCTTTTTAACCATGGCTATTTTGCATTAACTGCTCTATTAATTGCTTCTACTTCTTCTTTTGATAACAAATAATCTGATTTTCCTTCTCTAATTGCCTTAGCATAAACTCTGTTGCCCTCTTTAACAAACAAGCTTGAAATTACAAACCCATTATTTTTATCATCTAATAAAGCAATAACGAAGCTTTGATTTCCACCCATTTCGTTAAATGGATTAAATCTGACAATTCCTGTTTTTTGAATTGTTCTTTCGCAAATATTTTCTAAATTTTTTATTTTTAAAAATGATTCTTTAATTTTTTCCTCCAAATCGCTGTTTTTTTCTTTCTGCGATAAAAAGATATCTTTAAAACTTTTTATTTTACCTTTTTCCAATAATCTATCTATTTTTTTATTTGTCTGGTAAAAATACCAAAGCAAAAAAGCGTTAATTACAACTAAAATTATAATCACAGCTCCTGATAGCAAAAAAATAATCGCCTGAGTTGACATACGACTATAATACAATTAATTTGACAAAAATTCAATGATTATTGCTTAAGTATGCTCCATATGGCTGGATCCTCCCCGCCCAAGAGCCAAGCAGAAAAACCTCTTAAATTATCATCTTTTGCTATATTCAATTTCGCCTGGAAGCTTTGTTTATCCTCAAACCAAATTTTGTATTCTTTATTGTTAAAAAAATAAGTCAGCCACGCAACGCCCAGGTCTATATCAAAGCCCAAATTATAACGATAATTTTCTTCAATGGTCAAAAGATTTTTGTAAGAGCCAACGCCTACTTTTTTGTTTTGAGCCGCAGACCATTTCCAATAATAAAGGGGGACTCCCAGAGATAATTTTTGTGCCGGTATTTTGTCTTTTACATAGTCCAAGATATTATTTACAAAATCAATGGAAGCTACAGGCCCCACTGAATTTGAATCGTCATAAGCCATTAAACTTATAAAATCGCAGGAATCGGCAATTTTTTTGTAATCATATGCTCCGCCCCAGTTCTTAAAAGCATTTGTGTCCTCGTAATCAGCTGTCCTGGGAATTACTGCCACGCTAAAAATTAAATTATTTTTTTGAAATAATGGATATGCCTTTTGCACAAAAGCAGTAAATAAATCTTTATCTAAATAATTTATATTTTCAAAATCAATCTGCCAGCCGATATATTTTTGGTTTGTTGCTGTGCTGATTAGCGCATTTATCACTTTATCCTGGCCAACTTGGGATTCCAGCAAGTTATGAATAATTTTCTGGCTAAAACCGGCATTTGCCACAAGCGGCATTACTTTTAAATTATGGTCTTCAATTGCCTTTTTTAATTTAGGCCCAAATCCTCCGGAAACTGTAAAATTAGAATTAACAATATACATTTGCGGAGCCAAAATATCAATTTCCTGCCAATTTTTGTTTACGCTGGCAACGCCGGCTTCTGCATTATACCCGGCTAAATAAAATATTTTCTCTAAATTATACTGACTATTGTCAGCTGAACAGAAAAGAGGAGCCGCAAGAATGGCGGATAAGAAAAAAAACATCAGAAAATGTTTTTTGTAATTATTCATGCGGAGAGGGTGGGATTCGAACCCACGAGTCCCGTAAAGGGACGCGGTTTTCGAGACCGCTCCGTTGAACCGCTTCGGTACCTCTCCACTTTAATACTACTACTATTTTTAATTCTTGTTAATTATTGTTTTTGCTTTTTCTGCGCCTACCGGACATCGGTTCCCCCAGACATCTAAAAGCTTGCCTTCTTTTAAAATGCAAAGAATTTCACAATTATTGGGGCAGCTGCCGCAATCAATGCCCACTGTTTTAAATTCTATATTTTTTATGCCAAAGTCAAATGGACTTTTTCTTTCTGTCTCAGCCACTTTATTTTTCGCCAAAATAGCAGCTCCTATAGCACCCATCAGGTGTCCTAATTCATCTACCATTATTTTGTGGCCGACTATATTTTCAAATGCCTTTACGACGCCCACATTTTTACTGACTCCTCCCTGAAAAACAATCGGCGGTTCTATCACCTTGCCCTTGCCCACATTGTTTAAATAATTATTAACAATAGAATGGCAGAGACCGGCAATAAGATCTTCTTTTGTGTATCCTGCCTGAGCTTTGTGAACAAGGTCTGATTCTGCAAAAACAGTGCATCTGCCAGCTATTTTAGCCAAATTTTTTGACTTTAATGCGTAAGTCCCGAATTCTTCAACTGGTATATTTAATCTTCTTGCCTGAGCAGAAAGAAAAGAACCGGTGCCTGCCGCGCATAAAGTATTCATTGCATAATCAACAACAATTCCCTGTTCAAGAACAATAATTTTGCTGTCTTGCCCGCCAATTTCAAAAATTGTTTTAATATCCGGATGAAAAGCCAAAGTTCCCATGGCATGGGCAGTAATCTCATTTTTAATAATATCTGCTTCCAAAATCGCTCCTATTAATTCTCTGGCTGATCCAGTAGTTCCAACTCCAACAATAGAAACATTGCGACCATCTAACTGGTTTTTTATATCATCAAGAACTTTTTTTGTAGCTCCGATTGGATCTCCTTCCGTCCATAAATATGTTTTAGCATATATTTTATTATCGTCATCAATTACAACTGCCTTGGTTGAAATTGAGCCGATATCAAATCCCAAATATGTTTTTGTTTTATTTTTATCCATACACTTTTTGATTTACTAATTTTCCGGCTTTTCTTTTGGCCAAAAGCATGTCATGAAACGCCTCTATCCTGGTTTTAATGCCGGCTTCCGACGTCTGGGAATCAAAACTAAAATAGATAATTGGTATTTTATAATCTTTTGAAACATTATGCAAGACAGACATTGCATTAACCTCCGGCATGCAGCCAAATGGTTTTATGTGTATTATCCCGTCAAAGCCATCTTTTATAAGCTGATGGGCTCTTGCCACGCTTTCTGTCCCATGGGCGCCGATGTGATATTTCAAATATGGCTTTGCCTCTTTCAAAAATTTTTTGGTGTGTGTATCAAAACTAAAAACATCGTGCAAAATACTGGAAACCGTGACAAAGCGATGAACCTCAATTCCTTTTTGCGCCAATTCTTTTTCAATATAAAAATTGGAAAACGGCTCCATTAAAACATAGAGTTCTCCGATTACCCCCACGCGTATTGGGTTTTTGGGTTTTTCTATTTCTATATTTTTAAAAATCTCCAAATATTTATTTTTGCAAATCCCGACCTCTTTAATTTTACGCGTTTTGCCAAGATCTGCAAGAAATAATTTATAAAATTTTTCATGTTCTCCTTTATTTTTTTGAAAGCCAATATTTTTTCTCACCAAGTCCTCTATTTTATCAATTGACCTTATCCTAAAATAGCTGAGAAAAACAACTCTTAAAATTTTGGCATATGATATTTTTGGATTTATTTTTCGGATTTCTGTTATTGCCCTGAAATAATCATTGTTTAATTTTATAAAATCAAATTTATAACCTAATTTATTTAGAATCTCTTTCTGCACTTCTCCATAATAGCCAAATCTGCATCCGCCGCCCGCCTGCACCAAAACATTGGCTCCCAATTCTAACGCCTCTATGTAGTTTCCCAAATTATATTTAAAAGGTATGCAAGCTGACTCCGGGCTGTGCTTGGCTCCGATTTCAAGGGTTTTTTTGGTAATGGGCGGCGGCATAATTACCTGGTCGGCTATCAATTCAGCTATCGGTCTAAAACCAATAAAATAGTCGCCCATATGCGGAAAACTGACTTTTTTAATTATTTTTTCCATTATTAATTAACGATTTTTTGGTTTTTATTTTTAATATATCCACAAAACTCTCCAGCCGTGTTTTTAGCCCGGCTTCTCCCTGGAGCTCGTCAAGAATTATGGCAATCATCGGCTTTTTTATTTTGTTCTGGCATAAATTTACCACCAAGGCATCTGGTCCGCACGGAAATGTCACTAAAAATATAATGCCATCTGCTTTATCTTTGTATAGCTCCAGTCCGCCGAGCAATTCCTTATTATACGTCCAGTATAAATCAGAAGAAATGTTGTTTGATAAGTTTTTTATTTTGTCCTCATCTGCGATATCTGAATAAATAACATCTACTCCTTCTTTCTCTAAAAAATTGATAATTGGTTTGCCCAAAAAACTATCGTACACGGTATATGGATGAGACACAATTAAGATAACTGGCCTGCCTGGTTTTATGGAATTAATTTTTGTATCCTGTTCTTTTATTAAATTTTTCCGAAGCTCCTCCTGACTTTTTTTTGCTTTTAAGTACGCGCTTGCTATCAAAAAAGGATTTTTGTTAAAATTCCAGCCAAGCTTTAAAAACCCGAAAATTTCTGGCGTAAGTTTGTTAACGTCAACTGTATATTCAATAAAATTAACATTTTTAAAGGTATTGCGGGCAACGTCATAAAGAGCCATAAGTTTTACGCAAATCTCTTCTTTTTTGTGCAAAGATACAATGTGGGGGATAAAAATGTAGTCCGCCTTATCTTTTAAATAATCTACGTGGCCCAAAAATATCTTTAAAGACAAGCAACTTTCGTCAATCGCCAGATTGGCGCCCTTTTCCAATATCTTTTTGTTTGTTTCCGGGCTGACTAATATCTCGCAACCCAATTCTTCAAAAAAACTTTGCCAAAGTTTGCTGTATTTATGATACAAAAGAGCCCTTGGTATTCCTACTTTTATTTTTTCTACCATAAGTTTACGTAGCGTAGCGATATAGTTTAAAATAACTAAATTTTCTTGAAAAAGCAATGACCTAAAATGCGGCCTCAAGCCGCATTTTCTTATCTTTTATTTTGTGTTTTATTTGTGTTCTTCGTTTTTTACTAAAATTTTATGCCAATCATTAAAATCATAAATGTCGTGGGCAATAATGCCGCAGACCACTCCGATAAAAAACCTGGGAAGATAAAAATAATCAATAAACCAAACAATTAACAAAAGCAGCGCTCCTAAAATCCAGTGATGCAAATGGATTTTCCATTTTCCGCAGTCAATATACATGTGGTCAACATTGCCTTGTTCAACAAAAAATTTGTAAAAAACTTTTGAGCCGATGTATCCCAGTGCCAAGCCAAACGCCAAAAGAAAAGAGTAATAAAATGAAGCTACCAACACCAGTGCCGGCAAATATTTCCTGACTTTTGAGTTTTTATTGTCGTTTTTTACTAATTCTATGTCTATTAACTTCTCGTTTAGGTCCTTCAACTTATCGTTATTTTCCATAAAATTTGTGCCTATTTCTGATAAAATATGCTTAATTCTATTTCCTATAACTTAAGCTTATTTTATCACCTAGAAGACCTCAAGTCAAGCAATATACATCATTTTTATCCACACCCAAAGAATGGTTATTTTGATAAATTTATGCTATTGTTGTAGTAAATCATGCCCTCGTAGTTCAATGGATAGAACGGCTCACTCCTAACGAGCAAATGTAGGTTCGATTCCCACCGAGGGCACAAAAAATAAAATTAAAAAACAAAAATATATGAAAATTTCACCTATAGTCGAAATTGCAAAGCGAGTTTGCCCGGCGGTAATTACCGTCATTGTTTCAAAAGACCTGCCCAAAGCCGAAAATTTTTATTCTTTTCCTTTTGCCGGCAAAGAATTTATTATGCCAAAATTAGAAAAAGGCGAAAAGGGAAAGGTTGAAAAAATGCAAATCGGCGGCGGTTCTGGATTTATTGTTTCGGAAAACGGCTATGTTTTTACTTCAAATCACGTGGTTTCTGATACAACTGCTGACTACACTGTAATTGTTGACCCAAAACACAAATATCCTGCCAAGGTTTTGTCAAGAAACCCAATCAACGACACTGCTGTTTTAAAAATTCAAGGCGACAAATTTCCATATTTGGAATTGTCTGACTCAAATAAAATTGAACTGGGCGAAGAAGTTGTGGCAGTGGGAAACGCATTGGGAGAATTTACAGACACCTTGTCGGCTGGAATTGTTTCTGGTTTGTCTCGGTTTATAAATGCATTTGGCGGAATTGAAAACCAAATGCAAAACTTGAGAGGGTTAATCCAAACAGACGCTGCAATTAATCCTGGAAATTCCGGCGGACCATTAATAAATATGGAAGGACAGGTTGTCGGCATAAATACTGCTATGATAATGGGAGCTCAAAATATTGGCTTTGCAATTCCCATAAACTACGCTAAAAAGGACTTGGAAGAAGTAAAAAAATTTGGGAAAATAATTATGCCGTTTTTGGGAGTAAAATATGTTTTAATTTCCAAAGAAATGGCAGAAGCAAATAAACTTCCGGTAAACGACGGCGCTTTAGTTGTGAGAGAGGCGCTGGGTGAGTCGCCGGTTGTGCCGGGCTCTTCGGCAGACAAAGCAGGAATTAAAGAATGGGATATAATTTTAGAATGCAACGGCCAAAAAATTACAGCAAAAAATCCATTGGCAAACATTTTGCAAAAATGCAAAATTGGCGAAGAAACAACTATGAAAATTCTGCGCGACAAAAAAGAAATAAATCTCAAGGTAAAACTCTCCGAAAAAATTTAATTTGATGCAAAACAAAAAACGGCATTTTGGCCGTTTTTTGTTTTGCATCTCAAACTTGAATTTTTGAAAATAAATAACTGCCGAGGGCCATGAGGACTACGACGATGGCGGCTAAAATTAAAAAGTCGGGCATTAAGCCATAGTGGACTGTGTTTGCAAGAGTTCCCCGCAAGCCGTCTACTCCATAAGACAAAGGGTCAATGGATGTAATAATTGTTATTGCTTTTGGCAAGCTGTTAGAAATTGGAAACAAAGCTCCTGAAAGAAAAAATATGGGCATTACCAAAAAGTTCATAATTAATTGAAAGCCATGCATGTCTTCTAAAACAGAAGCGATTGCAATTCCCAGGGCGGCAAAAAGCAAGGCAATCATAAACATAAAAACAAATGCAAGCGCCAATGAAAGCGCGCCGGTTGGCCGAAAGCCGATGAAAAGCGAAAGTATCAAGACAATAAATCCCTGCAAAACAGCCACGGTTGCCCCGCCCAAAGTTTTACCAAGCATAATTTGAAATCGCGATGCCGGAGCAACCAATGTCTCTTTCAAAAATCCAAATTGCCTGTCCCAGATAACTTCAATGCCCGAAGAAAAAGCCATAAATAAAATGCTCATTGCTATGATGCCTGGAACTAAAAACTGCATATAGTTTCCGGCTCCTGCTTTTTGAAAAATTGGGCCAAATCCAAAACCCAAAGCCAGCATAAATAAAAGCGGCTGGCCCAAAGACCCGACAATTCTTGATTTTGACCTGTAATATCTTTTTATTTGGCGAAGCCAAAGCGTATAAACTTCTATCATATTTTTTCTAATTATATTTTTATCTTCGCCATGCCCTAGCCCTGCCTGACATTGCCTGATTTTTAACTGTCTCTTCGCGAATGGCACTGCCGGTAAGAGACAAAAATGCTTCCTCTAATGTCTTTGTGTTTGTCTTGGATTCTAATTCCGCAGAAGTTCCCTGGGCTATAATTTTTCCATGGTCAATTACTGCTATCCTATCTGAAACCTTATCGGCTTCTTCCATATAATGAGTGGTTAAAAAAACCGTGATGCCTTCTTCTTTATTCATTTTTTTTAAATATTCCCAAATATGATTTCTTGTTTGCGGGTCCAAACCAATTGTCGGCTCATCTAAAAAAAGAATTTTTGGATGATGTATAAAACCTCTGGCAATTTCCAGGCGGCGCTTCATTCCGCCTGAAAATGTCTTTACCAAATCGTTTCTCCTGTCCCAAAGTTCAACAAAATTTAACATCTGCTCAATCCTTATCCTGCGGTCTTTTATTTTTACCTTGTAAAGCATGCCATGCAAGTCCAAATTTTCGTAAGCAGTTAATTCGTCGTCTAAGCTCGGGTCCTGAAAAACAATTCCAAAAGATGCTCTTGCCTCGTGCTGCTGCTGTGTTGGGTCATAGCCGTTGATTAATATTGCGCCCGATGTCGGGTTTGTAAGAGCAGTAAGCATTTTGATGGTTGTTGTTTTCCCCGCGCCATTTGGTCCTAAAAATGCAAAAATTTCTCCTTTTTTTACATTAAAGGTTATATTATCAACTGCTGTAAAATCCTTAAATTTTTTGGTAAGATTTTTTATTTCAATTATATTATCCATAATTTATTAGCGTAGCGATATTTTATTAATACGAAAATTATTCTTATTTAGTTTCTGGTTTAATCGCTTCCTGCGTATAAATATTTGACGGATTCCAAAGCATAAAGCCATTATAGTCGCTTCCCAGCGAATCTTCAACTGCTTTTATTTCCTGCTCCACCATGTCTGCTGTATAATCAGCTCCCATGTTAAAATCCTGAAGCCATGGCCTGAATTTTGCCAACGCAGGCAAAGCCGGGGCTGGAGTTAATACTTGCAATGCAGCCGCCGGAGACCCTGCCGGCTCGCTGTTTTTTACTGCTGCAATTTGCA
>JBEKVX010000010.1:0-20486 GCA_049513595.1 Candidatus Staskawiczbacteria bacterium
TTGAAAGGATTAGAGTGGTGGGGCCGTTAAGAGAACAAACGCAGGTTGAAATAAGTTTAACAGACGCAGTTGGCTCTGGTTTAATGCCTCCGGTAAGGTTATCTGGCAATTTGCAGGGATCTGCCGGCGTTATTTTGGAAGGCCCGGAGGGCAGGGTTGAATTAACCGAAGGCCTTATTGTTGCCCAGCGCCATCTTCATTGCAGCGAAGCGCAAGCAAAAAAGCTGGGATTGAAAACCGGAGACAGGGTTTCTGTAAGGGTTGAAGGCGAGAGGCCAATTGTTTTTGAAAATATTGCAGTCCGAGTTAGGGATGACTATAAATTGTGTTTGCATTTAGATACGGACGAGGGAAATGCTGCCGGTATTAATAAAACAGGCGAAGGTTTTTTATTATGATACTTGTGCTAAATTGTGGAAGCCAATCAATTAAATGGAAAGTGTTTGATGATAAATTGAAAGTTGCCAAAGAAGGCAAGTGTGCTGTTTTAAATCAAAAAACTTTCCAAAAATCTTTGCAAAAAGAACTCCAAAAAATAAGCGGAATGCAAATTGACGCGGTTGGACATAGGGTTGTGCACGGAAAAAACCTTTTTAGAGAGCCGACTAAAATTACAGTAGAAAATATAAAACAATTGGAAGCATTAAATTATTTGGCTCCTTTGCATAATCCATTTAACGTTTTAGGAATAAAAACCTGCCAAAGTATTTTTAAGGGCATACCGCAGATTGCAGTTTTTGACACAGAATTTTTTAGCGGCTTGCCGGAAATTGCATATACCTATGCTTTGCCGGAAGAAATTGTAAAAGAATTTGGTTACAGAAAATATGGTTTTCATGGAATTTCCCACGAATTTGTTGCAAAAAAAGCTGCACAAAATATGAAAAAGTCATTTGGAAAAACTAAGATTATAACTTGTCACTTGGGCGGAGGAGCAAGTATTACGGCAATTAAAAACGGCAAAGCAATTGAGACATCAATGGGTTTTACGCCAATGCAGGGCTTGGTTATGATGACGCGAGCCGGAGATATGGATTTTGGAATTGTTTTGGAAATGGCAAAAAATTTCGGTTTGGAAAAAACCAATGAAATTTTAAATAAAGAGTCCGGAGTTAGGGGAATTTGCGGAGAAAGTGAAATGCTGGAGGTCTTACAAAAAATGAAAGCAGGGAATAAGAAAGCGAAACTTGCGTTTGATGTTTTTGTTTATTCAATTCAAAAATATATCGGAAGTTATTTTGCGATTTTAGGCGGCTGCGATATTCTGGTTTTTACCGGTTCAGTTGGCTCGGGAAACAAAATTACACGAGATGAAGTTTGCAAAGATTTAAAAATATTATCAAAAACTAAAATTATTGCCTTAGAAACTGATGAGGAACTGGCAATCGCAGAAAAATTATTAAAGTTTAAAAAATAAAATGGAAAAGCCAAAGAAAAATATTTTGTGGTTTAATGAAATTGGAATTGAAGACGTGCCGAAAGTGGGCGGGAAAAATGCCTCGCTGGGAGAAATGATAAAAGCAGTTGTTCCACAGGGAGTTAATGTGCCTTATGGATTTGCTACAACAGCCGAAGCGTATTTTTATTTTTTGACAACAACCGGATTGGATAAAAAAATTGAAGAGAGTTTGAAAAATTTAAATGTTCAGGATTTAAAACAATTGGCAATAAAAGGAAAAGAAGTTCGTGAAATGATTATTAGTGCGCAGTTTCCGCAGGAATTTGCGAATGATGTTGTTGCAGCTTACAAAAAGTTATCAGAACGCTATGGTTTGCCCGAAACCGACGTGGCTGTGCGTTCTTCGGCAACTGCCGAGGATTTGCCGGGAGCAAGTTTTGCCGGTCAGCAGGAAACATATTTAAATATCGTAGGTTCAGAAAATGTTTTAATTGCGCTGAAAAAATGTTTCGCGTCGCTTTTTACAGACAGAGCTATAGTTTACAGGCAGCAAATGGGTTTTGCGCACACAAAAGTTGGGCTGTCGGCAGGAATTCAAAAAATGGTGCGAAGCGATTTGGGGGCTTCCGGAGTTATGTTTTCTTGCGACACAGAATCCGGATTCGGCGACGTTGTTTTAATAAATGCAAGTTATGGATTAGGAGAAAATGTGGTGCAAGGCAGGGTTGACCCTGATCAGTATTATGTTTTTGAAACAACTTTGAAAAAGGGATTTAAGCCGGTGATTGAAAAAAAGATTGGCTCTAAATTGGTAAAAATGATTTATACTCAAAATCCCAAATTACCAACAAAAAATATTGCCACAACAAAAAAAGAACGGGAAAGTTTTGTTTTGACAAATGAGGAAATTTTACAATATGCGAAATGGTCAATGATTATTGAAGAGCACTATGGAAAATCAATGGATATGGAATGGGCAAAAGACGGCAGAGATGGCAAACTTTATATTGTACAGGCGCGGCCGGAAACCGTAACAAGCCGCAAAAATTTGAAGGTCTTGGAAAATTATATTTTAAAATCCAAATCAGGAAAGGTCTTGGCAAATGGAATGAGCGTTGGAAGCAAAATTGGCCAAGGCAAGGCCAATAAAATTTTAAGCGTAAAAGACATTGATAAGTTTAAAAAAGGCGAGGTTTTGGTTACAAAGGCAACCGACCCCGATTGGGTGCCGGCAATGAAACTTGCCAGCGCAATTGTTACTGACCAAGGAGGAAGAACTTGCCACGCGGCAATTGTGGGCAGGGAATTGGGAGTTCCGGTAATTGTCGGAACCGGCGACGGTACAAAAAAAATAAAATCCGGCGAGGCCGTGACAATTGACTGCTCACAGGGCGAAGAAGGGAAGGTTTACGAGGGAATCATTCCTTTTGAAATTAAAAAAACAGATATTTCCAACATTGTTAAAACAAAAACAAAAATTTTAATGAATGTGGGCGAGCCGTCAAATGCATTTAATTTGAGTTTTATTCCAAATGACGGCGTTGGTTTAGCCCGTGAAGAATTTATTATTGCCAATGCAATAAAAATTCATCCGATGGCTTTGCTGAATTACAAAACGTTAAAGCCGGCTTTAATAAAAAAAATTGATGCCTTAACTCTGGGTTATGAAAATAAAATTCAGTTTTATATTGACAAGTTGGCTGAAGGAATAGGAACAATTGCGGCTGCATTTTATCCAAAGCCGGTAATTGTCAGATTTTCTGACTTTAAAACAAATGAATATCGCTTATTAGTTGGCGGCGAACTTTATGAACCGCAAGAAGAAAATCCAATGATTGGATTTAGAGGAGCTTCAAGATATTATGACAAAAAATTTAAAGATGCGTTTGTTTTGGAATGCAAGGCAATGAACAAAGTCCGCGGTGAATTTGGTTTGGACAACTTAATTCCAATGGTTCCGTTTTGCAGAACCCTAGATGAAGGGAAAAAAGTTGTGCAGATTATCAGGGAAAACGGCGTTAAAGGAAAAATTTATGTTATGTGTGAAATTCCCGCAAACGTAATTTTAGCGGAAAAGTTCTTGGAAATTTTTGACGGATTTTCGATTGGTTCAAATGATTTAACGCAATTAACTTTGGGATTAGATAGAGATAATGGCGAGTTATCTGCAATTGGCAACGAAAAAAATGACGCAGTAAAAGAGCTTATTGAAGAAGCCATAAAAGTATGCCAAAATAACAATAAATACATCGGCATCTGCGGACAAGGCCCAAGCGATTTTCCGGACTTTGCCCAATTTTTGGTTGAGAAGGGAATTGAGTCAATTTCATTAAATCCGGATTCTGTCTTAAAAACCAAAATCGCAATTGCCGAGACAGAAAAGAAGTTAAATAATAAAAAAATATAATCTATGTACGATATAATTACTTTTGGTTCTGCGGCGCAGGACATTCACGTAAAATCCAAGGCATTTAAAATTTTGAAAGATGAAAAGGACTTTGTGACGGGCTCGGGAATCTGCCTGCCTTTTGGTTCTAAAATTGAAGTCCAGGATATTATTTTTACATCCGGCGGAGGAGGGACAAATACTGCTGCCACTTTTGCAAAACAGGGATTTAAGACAGCTTTTTATGGAGCTATCGGAATTGATGTTTCGGGTTTGGAAATTGTGAAAGAATTAAAGCAATTAAGAATTGATACAAGATTTATTATTAAAAAAAAAGAAAAGCACACAAATCATTCGGTTATTATTTCAAGCACGGGTCAAGACCGGACAATTTTGGTTTACAGGGGCGCCTCTGATATGCTGACCAAAGCAGACATTTTGTGGAAAAAATTAAAAACAAAATGGATTTATTTAGCTCCATTGGCCGGCTCATTGTGCGACAATTTTGAAGAAATTGTAAATTTTGCATATGAAAATAAAATAAAAATTGCAGTAAATCCTTCAAAACAGCAATTGTCTTTGCCAGAAGAGCAGACAAAAAGAATTTTTTCAAAAATTGATATTTTATTTTTAAATCAGGAGGAAGCATCATTTTGGACCAAAATTCCATTTAAAGAAGAATCAAAAATTTTTAAAAAAATTGACGAAATTTGCCCTGGAATTGCTGTGATGACAAAAGGCGGCGATGGCGTTGTGGTTTCTGACGGAGAATATGTTTATAACGCTGGCACAAATCCGGAAAGAAAAATTGTTGACACGACCGGAGCGGGCGATTCGTTTGCCGCAGGATTTTTGTCGGATTTTATTCGGCATAATGGCGACATTGAAAAAGCAGTTCAGTTGGGCATTGCAAATTCGGAAGCAAACTTATCGCAGATTGGAGCCAAAACAGGACTTTTAGAAAAAAACGCAGAATTCAAGCGCGTAGCGGTTACAAAGCAACTTTGCACAGAAAATAATTTATGCATAACTAAGTAAAATATTATGGAAAACCAAATAAATGGCTCAAATAATAATATTTCTCATAAAAGAGAAATGTGGTTTGGAGTATTGCAATCGTTAATAATTTTTGCATTAAATCCTTTGATAGTCTCTTTGGCTATTGTTTCTATAAATTCTATTATTATTACCAAAACGGGCTTTCGTTTTGCTAATTTTTATCCGCCGGAGACGGGTAGTTTCACAAATACACCATTTATGTTGTGGTTGAGTAATAACCTAGTTTTATTTTTATTTGCTACATTTCTATGTTTTAATACGATTGCTTTATTATTGAAAAAAAATAAAAACTACAAGCAAGGTCTTTTGGTAGGATATTTTATACCTTTTTTGCTTGTAATTATTTTAACCATAGTCCAAATAACTAAAATTTTTATAAAATGAAAACATTAAAATATTATTTTGAGAAAGCTGAAAAAGAAAAGTTTACCATCGGACAATTTAATTTCTCTGATTTCAGCCAGATGAAAGCGATTGTAAATGAGTCGGCTGAATTAAAATCGCCGGTGATTTTGGGAACTTCGGAAGGCGAGAGCAAATTTTTTGGAATTGAGGAAGCGGTTGCTTTGCGAAATGTTTTAAGAAAAAAAACCGGACTGCCGATATTTTTGAATTTAGACCACGGAAAATCATTTGAATATTTAAAACAGGCGATGGATGCCGGATATGATATGGTTCATTTTGACGGGTCAAAACTTTCGCTTGACGAAAATATAAAAATTACAAAAGAAGTTGTAAAATATGCAAAATGGAAAGGCATTTTAGTAGAAGGAGAAGTTGGCAGAATTGGAAATGATTCCTCAAAACTTTATTCAGAAAAATTTGAAATAAAAGAAGGGGACTTAACAAAGCCGGATGATGCCTTAAAATTTTTAAATGAAACCAAAGCAAATTTATTGGCGGTTTCAATTGGAAATTTTCATGGAATTGAGGTTTCCGGAATTGATCCGAATTTACGGCTAGATGTTTTAAAAGCAGTGAAAGAAAAAGTTGGCAATGCCTTCTTGGTTTTACATGGTGGTTCAGGTACGCCGGAGGACGATATAAAGGAAGCGATAAAATTAGGAATTGTTAAAATTAATATTAATACAGAAATACGCCTGGCATTTTCGGGAAATTTGAGAAGATTTTTGGATGATAACAAAGAAGAAATCGTTCCGTATAAGTTTTTGATAGACGCCATAAATTCAGTTGAAAAAGTTGTTGAACGAAAAGTTGGTCTTTTTGGCAGTGCAAACAAGGTTTAACCCGTCAGGACTATTTACAAAACAAAAATAATATACTAATATACGAAACATTATGGCAAAGATTAAATTAGAAAGAGAAAAATGCATTGGGTGCGGTTCGTGTTCTGCCTTGTGCCCAAAATATTTTGAGTTAATTGAGGATGGTAAGTCGCACATTGTTGGTGCAGAAAAAAAAGATATAGAAGAACTTGAAACAGAAAAAATTGAATGTGCGCAGGCAGCTGCAGAAGCATGTCCGGTACAATGTATACACATAATAAAATGATTTCGCTAAAAGCAAAAATTAGAAAAGAGACGGGAAAAAAGGTTAGCGCGTTAAAAGAATCCGGCAGAATTCCGGCTGTTATTTATGGCCACAAAATAAAAAATGTTTTGTTGGATATTGACTATAAAGAATTTCAAAAAGTTTTGAGAGAGGCCGGCGAGAGTTCGTTAATAGAGCTTGATATAGAAGGAGAAAAGGGGAAAAGGCCGGTTTTGGTTCACGAGTTGCAAAAAGATCCTGTAACAGATAAATTTATACACATTGATTTTTTCCAGGCATCCTTAACGGAGGAAGTGGAAGTTAAAGTTCCGTTGGTTTTTGAAGGAACATCTTTGGCAGTTAAAGATTTGGGCGGAACATTGGTAAAAAATATTTCTGAATTGGAAGTTAAGGCCCTGGCTCAAAATCTTCTCCACGAAATTAAGGTTTCCATTGACGGACTGAATACTTTTGAGGACCATATTTTAGTAAAAGATTTGATTTTGCCAAAGGATGTTAAAATAATTGCAAAACCAGATGAAATTGTTGTCTCTGTCGCCCAGCCGGCAAAAGTTGAAGAAGAATTGGCAAAAGAAATTGAAGAAAAGGTTGAAGACATAGAAAAGGTGGAAAAAGAAAAGAAAACAGAAGAAGTTGTTGAAGAGGAAAAACCAACGGCAAAACCCACAGAAGAGAAAAAATAAAATTTTGAAAACAATCCTGTGTAAAATGGGGTTGTTTTTTTGTAAAAAAAAAGTAATAATGAAGTTAGAATTTAGATGAAAAAATATCTATCATTTTTATTGTTGCCGTTTGTGCTGACTTGTCTGGTGGGTTTTTGTTTTGCCGACGATTTGGGAACACAATGCGCTCAGGTGGCAGCGTCAAACAACGGATGTCCGAATTTGAGTTCTGCTGATTGCAAGGTGCTGTTGCAAAAATGCGCCGATTATTATGACCAGCAATCAGCGCAATTGGCTCAGGATATTACAAAAACATCCCAGCAAAAAGATACATTGCAAAATGCAATCACAAAATTAAAAAATAAAATTTCAAGTTTGCAGGCAGACATAAAACAGGGGACTATTATGGTAAAAGATTTAAATATTCAGATATCAGATACGCAGGTTTCCATAGATAAAACCGCTTCCCAAATTCAGGATTCGCAAAACCAAATAGCAACAATTTTAAGGTCTGTTTACGAGGAAGACCAGAAACCATCATTTGTTATTTTGTTGGAAGGAAATCTTTCGGATTTTTTTAGCAATTTGGCGTATTTAGACAACCTTAATTCAAGCGTGAGCAATCTTTTAGACAACACTAAAACATTAAAATCATATTTAGCCGGGCAGCAGGTTAAGATGGGAGACAGCGTAGACCAGTTGCAAAAAACAATTGCCTTGCAGACGTTGCAAAAGCAACAGAACGAGCAAAATCAGCAGCAGCAGAATCAATATTTGCAATTAACCGAGGCGCAGTATCAGCAGCAGTTAAAAGACCAGCAGGACATTGCGCAAAAAGCAACAAAAATAAAGGCCATGCTTTTCCAGGTTGCCGGCGTTACTCAGGTGCCAACATTCGGCCAGGCCATCGACGTTGCAAAGGCAGTTGCTAATTTGGTTCCGATAAGACCAGCATTTTTATTAGCAATAATCAGCCAAGAATCAGCTCTTGGGCAAAACGTGGGAAAGTGTTTGCTGACTGATTCAACAACCGGGGTGGGAAAAAGAATTTCAACCGGAGCTGTGGTTGCTCATCTTTTGAAACCAACAAGGGATTTGCAGCCATACCTAAATATCGTTGCTTCTATCGGCAGAGACCCATATAACTCAATACTTTCCTGCCCGATAGGTTCTGGATACGATGGCGGTTCAATGGGCCCGGCTCAGTTTTTGCCGTCAACCTGGGCATTATTTACCGACCGGCTCAAAACATTATTGGGCCAATCAGCAGACCCGTGGGGAATTAAAGATTCTTTCACCGCATCTGCTTTGTATCTTTCTGACTTGGGCGCCTCGGCTCAAACCACAACTGCAGAATCAACCGCCGCATACCATTATAACGGTTCAGGAAACATGGCAAGAGTTTATTCCCGCAGCGTTATGACAAGAGCCAACTGCATTCAAAGTTTTATTGATAACAATACAATGACTACCGATTGTCAGAATCTTATACTCGGCAGTTAATAAAAATCCGCCCATACACTACACTTCATGTCAGGCGGATTTTTTGTTTACACCATTGACAAAGCCGATATTTTGATTATCATATAAATAATTGCACCTTTGAGGTTATCCACCTTGGGACTTGGGAAAAGTCGCCGGACGAGTTCTGGCGCATTGTTGTTTCTCGGCAACCGCTGATGACACGCGCAGTAGCGCGGCCCGAAAGGAGGATAACAAAGTGAGCGAGCCCATAAGGTTCACACCCTTATAAGTGGGTTACTAGGGCTAATAACCTAAACAGTTTTTCTGGCGACGTCGTCGTTAGGATAATTGGGTGACCTGCCAATTGAGGTTCGCAAACATTTCAGACAACGGACGTTTCGCGATCTAACGAGGGAAGCCTTGCGGAGTGTACTCTCGCATGTTGCATCATTAGGAGTACCTCGGGTTGCGAAACGTCCTTTTTTTGCACAAAAAATCCGCCCTTAGACGGATATTTGTTTAAAATTTATAATTATTTTTTGAATGCTTTTATTATCGGCTCCAAGTCGCCGTTTACAATTGTTTCCAAATTGTGCCAGGATTTATTTATGCGGTGGTCGGTAATTCTGTTTTGCGGATAATTATATGTTCTAATTTTTTCAGCGCGCTTGGCCCAGCCGATTTGGTCTCTGCGTTCTGCTGTTAATTTAGATAAATCAGATTCTTCTTGCTGCCGCAAAAGTCGCGCAGCTAAAAGAGTTAAAGCAGTTTCTTTATTTTGCTGCTGATTTCTTTCCGATTGGCAGGTGACAACAAGTCCCGATGGCTTGTGCACAATTCTAATTGCCGACTCAGTTTTGTTTACATATTGTCCGCCAGGTCCGGACGACTTGTAAGTCGTAATTTCCAAGTCAGCGGGCGAAATATTTATTTCTGTTTTTTTAGGTTTCAACAAAACCGCCACGGTTGCGGTTGAGGTGTGAACCCTGCCTTGTTTTTCGGTTTTTGGAATTCGCTGAACGCGGTGAACTCCGCCTTCATTTTGCAATTCATCGTAGACGCCGGTTCCGGACAATTCAAAAATAATTTCTTTGTATCCGCCGATGGTTGATTGGTTGGAATCCAAGACCTTTTCTTTCCAGCCCTTTGTCTGGCCGTATCTTGAATACATTCTGTATAAATCGCGCGCAAAAAGCCCGGCCTCGTCGCCGCCTTGTCCGGCGCGTATCTCAATAATTATAGATTGTTTTTCTTGTTCCATAATTTATTAGCGTAGCGATATATTTTTAAATAATAGCACAAAGTATTGATTTTGGAAAGATTATTTGGTAATATTTAGCCACAAAGCCGACGAAACGTTTTTGCCGGCGCAACATTTTTGTAGGAGGACAGCACGATGTCTCGCAATACTCATGTCTATATGGCTCTTGTTTGTCCCTCGTTACCGCGCGCTTCATTTTGTGTAGAAATAGAAGTTTGTGGTTGGATGTTTTTACCCAAAGAGACAGGCGGGCATCCGTTTGGGGCTATGAGCAGAGAGTCGGCGGAGGCACTCGCTCAAGCAATCGACTCTGAATTGGGAGTTGAGGTAGAGCAGAGATAGGTTTCACGTTTGTTAAGGCGTTCGCGACGGCGGCCGCCATCAATATAAGCACGCGTAGGCAAGGCGCACGACGAACGGATTTAGGCCGATGTCGTCGGGAAGGGCAGGTTCGAATCCTGCTGTGGTCACACCTACCTACGCGTGTTTTTTTATTTAAACTCTTGCTATAACAAATAAAATATGTTAATATTCAAAATATATGAAAAAAGATATTCACCCAAAATATTATCCAAAAGCATCAGTCCGCTGCGCATGCGGCAATGTTTTTACTGTTGGCTCAACAAAAGAATTTATAGAAACAGAGGTCTGCGCCAGGTGCCATCCTTTTTATACAAAACAGGAAAAAGTTATGGATACATTGGGAAGAGTTCAGAAATATAAAGAGCGTCTGACAAAGAAAACAACTACTAAAAAAACAAAGAAGTAAAGTGGTTCTTTGAATCATTTGTGTAATTTTTGTGTTCATGTTGCCTCGCAATATACCCACATGAAATTGCATGAGAGCTTCTAAATTAAATGTCAAAAAATATAAATATTAGTGTTGAGGAAATGGCAGAAGCCGGTGTAAATTTGGGGCACAAGGTTTCAAAATTGCATCCTAAAATGAAGCCGTATGTTTCCGGAATCAAAAATAACATAAATATTTTTGATTTAGACAAAACCGCCAAGGAATTTGAAAAAGCCCTGGCTTTTGTTTCTAAAATTGTTTCTGAAGGGAAAATAATTGTTTTTGTAGGCACAAAAATCCAACTGAAAGCAATTGTAAAATCCGCTGCCGAAGAATGCGGAGTGCCGTATGTTACGGAAAGATGGCTTGGCGGAACATTCACCAACTTTGAAACAATTCAAAAAAGAGTCAGCTATTTTAAGGACTTGGAAAAAAAGAGAGAATCAGGCGAGCTGGAAAAATATACGAAAAGAGAAAGATTGGATTTTGACAGGGAAATTGCCAAACTAAAAATAAAATTTGAAGGGGTGAGAAGTATGACAAAACTTCCGGACGTTGTTTTTATTTTTGGAATAGACAAGGATATTACCGCTGCCAGAGAGGCAAAAAGAAAGGGGATTAAAATTGTTGCATTGTGCGACACAAACGTAAATCCGGATATTGTTGACTATCCAATTCCGGCAAACGATGATGCAATTTCATCAGTTGGGTATATAATAGAGAAAGTGAAGGAAACAATTTTAAATTCAAAAGATTCAAAAGCATAAAATATATCGCTACGCTACGTAAACTTATGGTTACAATTGACCAAATAAAGCAATTAAGAGAAGAAACCGGTGTTTCTCCAACTGAAATTAAAAAGGCATTAGAGGAGGCAAAGGGAGACACGGAAAAAGCAAAAGAATTGTTGAGGATTTGGGGTCAAAAAATTTTAAATAAAAAAACATCAAGAGAAACAAAAGCAGGATTAATTGATGTATATTTGCACCCAAATGCAAAAACAGGCGTATTATTGGATATAAGATGCGAGACAGATTTTGTTGCCAAATCGCCGGAATTTAAAAATTTGGCGCACGAAGTTTGTTTGCAAATTGCGGCAATGAAACCTTTATATGTAAAAGAAGAAGATATTCCGGAAGAATTTTTGGATGGCGAAACAAAAATATATACCGAGCAGTTGAAAGATTCGGGAAAGCCGGAAAATATTGTAAAGCAAATTTTGGAAGGAAAATTAAAAAAATATAAAGAAGAAGTTTCTCTGTTGTCGCAGGTTTGGATTAAAGACGACACAAAAACAATAAAAAATCTTGTTGAAGACACGGTTGCAAAAGTAGGTGAAAATATAGAAATTAAAAAGTTTGCAAGGTACGAAATATGATAATTGAATACATTATTTTAGCCATTTTTATTTGTAGTTTTGCCGGCGCATTGCTTATTTTGGCGCGCAAAGTGCCGGTTTTAAATTCTTTGCCTCAGAATGGCACAACCGGAATAAGAAAACACCATTATATTCTGCAGGTGGAAAACAAAGTTAAAGAATTTTTTACCTTTTTTGAAAAACAAATTTATCTGCATAAACTTCTTTCCTGGGTTAAAGTTATGACATTAAAAATTGAGATAAGAGTTGACCACCTTCTGCACAACATCCGCAAAAAATCCCAAAAAGTTGACAGCAAATCAAACGAAAAAAAATAAAAAATGCTGCGCCACCTTAGCTCAGCGGTAGAGCAACTGTTTTGTAAACAGTAGGTCCGCAGTTCGAATCTGCGAGGTGGCTCCATGTGCTATTGACAAGGATTTATTTTCAGATAAGATATAAGGTGTAGCTTAAAAATATTAAATTTTTACTACCTTCAACAAAATAAATAAGAAAATTTAAACGTTTGTTAAAACGTCCGCGTCCCGATACAATAAATTTGCATCGTGGTCGCGGGTGTTTTTTTCACCCTGAACGTTGAAATAAAAATATGGAGTTGTGTTCAAGAAAACCATCTTGAACAAACAAAAAACAACAAAATAAAAATTAGTTTTTTAAAGTTGTTTCGAATTAAACAAGTAGTTCAACTTGAAAAGTTCAAACTATTATTTGAGAGTTTGATCCTAGCTCAGGGTGAACGCTGGTAACGTGGATACCGGCATGCAAGTCACGGGGGCAGCAATGCAACCGGCGAACGGCTTAGTAACACGTGGGTACATACCTTAAATTGGAGCATAGCTCGTTGAAAAACGGGGTAATTCTCCATGATATCGCAAGATTAAAGCAGAGACACATCACTCAGTAATTTTCGTAGCGAAATGAAGTAATTTTGTGCGAAAATTTGAAAAATTGAGGAGGTTTATCAGTGAAATCGATAAGCCGACGAAATTTTGCAAATTTGCAGCCAAAATTACGAATTGCAGCAGAAAGATTATTGAGTGATGTGTCTCATATGCGGTTTAAGAATGGCCTGCGGCCTATCAGTTAGTTGGCGAGGTAATAGCTCACCAAGACAATGACGGGTAGGGGGCGTGAGAGCGCGACCCCCAAGAATGGCACTGCGACACGGGCCATACTCCTACGGGAGGCTGCAGTCGAGAATCTTCCGCAATGGGCGAAAGCCTGACGGAGCGACGTTACGTGAATGATGAAGCCCTTCGGGGTGTAAAGTTCTTTTCTCTGGGAGGAAAACCGCAAGGTTAGACAGTACCAGAGGAATAAGGGGATCCTAATTCTGTGCCAGCAGGAGCGGTAAGACAGAATCCCCAAGCGTTACCCGGATTTATTGGGCGTAAAGGGTTCGTAGGTGGTCAAGTAAGTTGAAAGTTAAAACTCATCGGCTTAACCTTTGAGGTGCTTTCAATACTGCTAGACTAGAGGGCGTTAGGGGTTAACGGAACCGACGGAGTAGGGGTGAAATCCGTTGATATCGTCGGGAACACCAAAAGCGAAGGCAGTTAACTAGGACGACCCTGACACTGAGGAACGAAAGCGTGGGGAGCAAAAAGGATTAGATAAATCCTTGAGCAATTTTTTTAAATTGCTCTAAATGGTGTCCTTTTCTGTGGCGACACAGAAATCGCATCCAACTATATCGGGGAAACCCATTTGTAAAAATGGATAATCCCGAGGGAAGTATTTCTTTCGAGAAAGGGTGTGGAAGAGTATCGGGAGCGCTCCTGTTACTTGGCGGAGCGAGTGCGTTTCCGTAGTTCTAATAGGCGTAGCCGAAAGGTGGTGCCTGGACCTGAACGAGGTTTCGTATTAGCGTTGATGCTTGAGAGTGGTTTGTTCCGGCGCGTTCAAACCTTCAATTTCCACACCACTCTTTCTCGGAAGAAATACCCCGTAGAGACTATGAAGAAGGAAGACAGAAAGGTGGCAAAATTTGTGTTATTATTAAGAAAAAGATCATGAGAAGAACAATATCACAAATAGCGCCATCTTTGTCAGTTCAAGTAAAGGAAATTGTTTTAGGTGGTTTGTTGGGAGATGGGTCGCTGAAAATTAATGACAAGTATAAAAATGCCAGATATTCCTTTCGTCATTCCATAAAACAAAAAAATTATTTCTTTTGGAAGGTCAACCAACTGAAAGAAATATCAAACGAAAAATGTTTTTGGGAGCAGGACGATGGAAAAATAAGGTATCAAAGCCTGGCATTGGAAAGTTTGACCGAAATTAACTCACTAACAAATCAGGGCAATAAGCTTTACATCAGAAGAAAATGGTTAAATCTTTTAACGCCGTTGTCGCTGGCCATTTGGTGGTTAGATGACGGTTCATTGGTGAGAAATTCCCGACAAGGAGTTTTATGCACCGATGGATTCAATCTTGAAGCACAGGAGATTTTAGCCAAATATTTGCAAAAAGTTTGGGGAATTGAAACAAAAATTGGTAAAACAGCCAAAAATGGCGGCTATTACCGGTTATGGTTTCGTTCAACAGAAATGTTAAAGAAATTTTTGCGGATAATTCTTCCATATGTAAAGGTTGAAGATATGTTGCCAAAAACAATTATTCTTTACAAAGATCCTATTCTTCAGGAACGTTGGATTTCTGAGATCATTCAGTTTACAGGTTTTGAAAAATCTGTTGTTGAAAAGTATTTAGAGATTAAAAAATCTAAATATAAAAAATTTCAGAAAATGATATAGTCCGATCCTCCGAGTAATCGGAGCAAAAAGAAATCTACAAGAAGACCCTTGTAGTCCACGCTGTAAACGATGATTACTGGCTATGTGAAGTGTCGACCCTTCACGTGGCGAAGCAAACGCGTTAAGTAATCCGCCTGGGAAGTACGGTGGCAACACTAAAACTCAAAGGAATAGACGGGGACTCACACAAGCGGTGGACCATGTGGCTTAATTCGACAACAAACGAAGAACCTTACCAGGTCTAGAAATCTGCATGAAAGCTGAATGAAAGTTCGGCCCTTCACAAGACATGCAGACAGGTGCTGCATGGTTGTCGTCAGTTCGTGTCTTGAGACGTACCGTTAATTCGGGTAACGAACGCAACCCTTGCCCTGTGTTTTAAATGTCACAGGGGACTGCCCGAGATAATTGGGAGGAAGGCGAGGATGACGCCAAATCAGCATGGCCCTTTGATGACCTGGGCCGCACACGTGGTACAATGGCCGGTACAATGCGTATTCGAAACCGCAAGGCGGAGATTAATCGCACCAAAGCCGGTCTCAGTTCGGATTGAGGTCTGAAACCCGACCTCATGAAGCTGGAATCGCTAGTAATCGCCAATCAGCTACGTGGCGATGAATACGTTCCTGAGTCTTGTACTCACCGCCCGTCAAGCCAAGCGAGCTGGGGATAGCCGAAGTTCCTCGCAAGAGGGCCTAAGCTAGATTCAGTAAGAGGGGCTAAGTCGTAACAAGGCACGGGTAGCGGAAGCTGCTCGTGGATCATTTTTTTAAAAAATGTAGTCGACTTCGATTGAAATCCGAGAATTCTGATTTCAATCAAAAGCGTTTTGAGAAGAGTCGCTTGAAATTCTTCTTATTCGAAACAACTTTAAGAAACTAAATCAAAAAAACAGCGTCGCGCTGTTTTTTTTGTAATAATTTTCGGTCTCATCCGTCTATATATTATAGGCATAATATTAAATAAACAAAAATCATGAATAAAAAATATTTGTTATCAGTCATAATTTTGTCGGTTTTTTTTGTTTTGCCGATTTTTGCTTCTGCTCAGACAGCGAACCTTCAAATTGGAGTGAGTGGAGCGGCCGTTACAAACTTGCAGAATATATTGAAAAGCGACCCTTCAATTTATCCGCAAGGATTGGTTACCGGTTTTTTTGGTCCGGCAACTCAAGCGGCAATAAAAAATCTTCAGGCAAAATATGGCTTGCCTCAAACAGGAATTGTTGACTCAGCAACGTTGCAAGTTATTTTTCCAAGCAATGTGCAGTTAAAAGTTGTTTCGCCAAATGGCGGCGAATCGTGGGACAAATCGGTAAATCATTCTGTAACTTGGCAAGTTACAATCGGCCCGGTTGTTGTTAATGGCCAGCAATTAACACCAGCAACCTCCAGCAGCCCAGGTAATATAACGACAAGCCCTTCGATTGCACCATTTTTTGACAATGTTTCAATTGATTTGATAAAGGACTCGGATTCATCTTTCAGATATCACATTGGCACAGCGAATTTGTATCAAACGCAATTTAGTTGGCAGATTCCAACCAGCATTTCAGATGAATCGGATTACCGTGTGCAAATAAGCACCGGTGGAGTAGTTCCTTGCATGACGGGAATGGGCGTAATGTGTCCAAATTATTTTCCTCAATATTCTTTTACCGACACCAGCGATAACACTTTTTCAATCACCGGAAATAATACAAACAACAATACAAAAGCGCAATTAAACGCCTTGCTTGACCAATTTCAGCAACAAATAAATGCTCTTCAAAGCGAATTGCAATCAATGAGGCAGTTAGTTTCCAGTTTATAAAATAATAAAATTAAAAAATGAGACTCCGACAAAAGCGGAGTTTTGTTTTGCGCGTTTGACATAAATTAATTAAAGTATTATTATAACATTGTTAGCTGACTACGGTGGTTAGCTAAAAGATCCTTATACAGTTGCCATAAGGCAACAAGGAGCTTCGTATGTTGGTTATGCCTGGCATTCATGAATTCCCTGGTCACGGTTGGGGTTGGCACGAGGTCGCCGATTTGGTGACTGCCGTCAACAATCTTCTTGAGAAGCAAGGAGTGGAGCTTCGCCTGAAGGCGTTGGAGTTGGTGCAACGGTTCACAGCGCTGGCTACCGACGGTCGGTTCATCTGCGGGCTTCACTGGGCTTATAGGGGCTGCAATAAATGGCTCGCCGATTCTAACGCCCCCATCTGCCATACTTACCCAGGGGCAGTCGTGCCCTCGGGCTGGGGAATCGCCGTCATCGAAGCGGTGAAAAAGGGCGTCACGAGGGTCGAGCTTGTGGTCAGCGGTGACCGCTGCGAACGCCGCGGCTTCAAGGAAAACGGCAGTTTCGTGGTACTCAACGCCTGAAAAGGCATCGGTCAATTCAAGGCGGGTTTCCAAATCTGGAGTCCGCCGCTTTTTTTATTGTATTTTTATAAAATATGAGGTAATGTAAATAAAATAAATAAATATAATTTTTAAAAAACGTGGTTCAATATTTTACAAAAGAGGGTTTGCAGAAATTGAAAGATGAGTTGCATCAGTTGAAAACTGTTGAGAATAAAAAAATTGTAAAGCTCATTGCCGAGGCAGCTGCTTTTGGCGACTTGAAAGAAAATTCGGCTTATCACGACGCGCGCGATAAAATGTCTTTTTTAAGAATGCGAGTTGCAGAATTAGAAGCAGCAATAAACGAGGCAGTTGTGCGCGAAAAAGACGGAACAAATAAAATACAAATAGGTTCGGAAATAAAAATTTTATTTGATGGAGAGAAGCAAAATTATCAGGTTGTGGCGCCAAGCGAAGCAGACATTTTGAAAGGAAAAATTTCTTACCATTCCCCATTGGGACAAAATTTGATGGGAAAGGAAAAAGGAAGCGAATTTAGTTTTCAAGCAGGAAACAAGTTAGTAAAAGTAAAAATTTTAGAAATAAAATAAAAAACAGCCCTAAACCTGGGGTACCCCTTGGGTCGCGGGCTGTTTTTTATTGTTGTGGACCTGGGGAGAATCGAACTCCCATCTCCTCGTTGCAAACGAGGCGTGCTGCCACTATACCACAGGCCCAATTAATTATTTTTAGTGTAACTCATTTTTTATTTTTTTTCAAGGAACATGTTGACAAAATTGTGTTTTTTGCTAATATAATTATTACATTTGTACATTAGGCAAAAAAGCAGTGTGTGGTATTTTTTCGCCAAAGGAGGCGGAAACGCGCGCAGCTTTTAATAGCGATTGGAGGTTTCTATGAAGCTCGTCGGCAGTCAGGTTAAGTTTTCGGACGGGAACGGAGACAGGCCAGCGATTTTCCTGGCGCAGTTCGCAGAAAAAGTTGCCCCGTTCAACACTCTCCCCGCAATCTGCCATTGGGCCAGCGGCCTCGGCTTTGGCGGAGCGCAGATCCCCTCGTGGGACAAGAGCATGGTGGACATCGAGAAGGCCGCTGACTCGAAGTCGTGGTGCGAGGACAACGTTCTCGCGCCCATGGCGCAGTACGGAATGAAGCCGACGCACTTCGCGTCGCATTTGCAGGGGCAGCTCATGGCCCAGAACCCCGCCCACTACGGTCTGCTCGATTTCTGCGGACCTAAGGTGCTCGCCGGCAATCCTGACGACCAGTACCAGTGGGCGCAGGTGGAGATGAAGCGAGTTGTCGACGCGTCCGTGAACTGCGGACTCAACGTGGTCTTTAGTTTCACGGGCAGTTTCTGCTTTCCGTACGTATACCCCTGGCCGCCGCGGCCTCCCGCGCTTGTGCAAGCGGGCTTCCTGGAACTGGCTCGGCGGTGGATGCCGGTCCTGGACCATGCGAAGGACAAGGGCGTGAAGATCGCCTACGAGGTGCATCCCATGGAGGACGTTTTCGACGGCGTGACCTTCGAGATGTTCCTCGACGCCTGCGGTGGTCACGAAGCCGTCGGCATCGCGTACGACCCGTCGCACTTCATCCTCCAGGTCCTGAAGTACCTGGATTTCGTGGACATCTACCACGACCGGATCTTCGGGGTCCACTGGAAGGACGGCGAGTTCAATCCCAGCGGCAGGCAGGGTGTGTACTCCGGTTACATGCCGTTCCTCGGCCGTGCGGGACGCTTCCGGAGCTTGGGCGACGGACAGCTCTTGCTCCAGGCGTTGGAGAAGAAGCTGACTAAGTACGGCCTCTCCCTCTGGCACGTGCTGGAGTGGGAAGACGTGATCAAGGACAAGGTTCTCGGCGCGACCGAGGGGGCGAAGATCCTCCAGGCGCTCATCGATGGCTATGTCGTTCCCACTTTCCCCAAGCTGGAGGTCCCGACCGCGACGAGCTTTGAGAACTTTGCCGCGACCGGCGGAAGCAGGGCCATCTACGAGCGTTGCCTGGGCTTCAAGATCACCGACGAGATCGCCCAGAAGCTCGGTCTCGCGGCGTGAATCGTAATGCCTCGAAGAAATAGGCGCGGACAGGCGCAACAGGTTTTTTCAAAACACAGGGCCTGGGAAGTAAGCAAAACTTCCCAGGCATTTTTTATTGCTATTGACCCCTCACCCAAATTTTGCAAAATTCGGGTGAGGGGTTGACATAAAGATAGTTTTGATATAGAATATATATTAGTACCCTGGCAAATCCGAAGCTTGCAACTTCGCGGGACAAGGAGGAGCCAAAACAAAGAAGGAGGTTGCAATCATGCAACTGTTCGAGAGTTTGATTCAACAGGTACGCATTCGGTCCGAGGAGGAAATCAAGGCAGTCAACGAGACCCTCCAGGAGTTTCTGGCCTTGTGCGCCGAATTGCAGACCAAGGTGGATGCCGTGCAACTCGATGGCCAAGCCGGACCTGATACCCCGGTCGACGAGGCCGCGGGTGAGAAGGTTCTCGGCACCATGTCCGACGACCTGCGTCGGCTTTCCATCGTGCACAACAAGATTCTCGACGACATGAAGTCCGAGTGCGAGAAGTTCCATGTCGGTACGGTGGAGGCCTTGATGAAGACGCCTCTGTCCGAAGCCGCCGGCAAAATCGAGGACGCCGTGAGCGACCACGAAAAGGTCCACAAGCGCGTGGATCTCGTCAACACGATGTTCTGGCGTGTCGTCGGCGATGCATTCCCGACCGCCGAGACCGACGACAAGGTTTCCTTGGGAATCCGCAAGGACTGGCAGGTCGTAATGGCTCCGGCGCGCCGCGAGAGCTCGCGCATCATCGTCGGTCCGCCGATCCGGCTCCCCCCCCGAAATCGGCCGCATGTTGGCCGAAATGATGGACGGCTAGACCCGACTTTCGTTCGTCGCAGCATGATTTGCAACAAGTTTGAACGGCCCCCTTCGATCTACGTATCGAAGGGGGATTTTTTATTGTAAAAAATTAAAAATTGTGAAAGAATAAAATATATTATTAATATTTTGAAAAGATGCCAAAAATATTAGAGGGTTTTAAAAATTTTATATTAAGGGGAAACGCGGTTGACTTGGCAGTTGGAGTTGTAATCGGTGCTTCATTCGGAACAGTTGTAACTGCCTTGGTAAAAGATTTGCTTACTCCGTTGATTGGAGCTGTTGCCAAAGTGCCGGATTTTTCAGGATTATATTTCACTTTAAACGGAAGCAAGTTTTTGTATGGCGAACTGATAAACGCTTTGATTTCATTTTTGCTGGTCGCCGCTGCAATTTATTTTTGTGTTATTTTGCCAATGAATGCTTTTATGGAAAGAACAATCAGAAAAGGTCAGAAGCCAACAATAAAAAAATGTCCGGAATGTTTGAGCGAAATTCCTGTTGATGCAAAACGCTGCGCTCACTGCGGACAATTAATTGTACAATAATGTCTCTTTCCATAGG
>JBEKVX010000011.1:0-20351 GCA_049513595.1 Candidatus Staskawiczbacteria bacterium
ATCAGGACTATGATGTGAAGATTTGGGAAATCCCTTTTCAGGATTAGCCCCGCCTACCATAACAAAAACTCCTGGAATTTCTCTGCCTCTAAATTTTTCCAGATAAAAAGAAAAATCTTCGCCACCCATTATCAATTCTTTCTTGTTGCCTTTGTATCCCTGCACAGAATCTTTTGCGGCTTTTTCCGCGATATCAACCAGCTCCGGGTCTCTGTGAATTACTGGGCGATATCCATGCCTTCTTTTTATATCAACTTCAACTTTTTTGGGGTACCCTCTGGGTCCACCGGTTCTTTTTATTTCTTCCTGGACTGCTTTGTCTACGGCGACCCTTATTTTTTCAACAATACCTTTGGAAATCTGGCGGTAAAGAGGATCTGCGACTCTAACCACCCAAGTACTTTCTGCCTCGGCGGGCAAAACATTATATCCCGAACCGGCATATTTTGTTCTTGTGGAACCGACTAAAGCTTTTTTATCTTTGTAAAGAGGTTCGAATGTATCTTTTAATTCAACGTTAATTCTAGAAAAAATATTTTGCAAATCTGGCTGGTCATATATATTTATAACATGCCCGCCAGGTCCTCTTAAAATAACATCCAGTTCGCCGGAACTGGCAAATTGCACTCCGCTTTTTACCATAATTTCTCCTTTTTCTGACTCGCCATGGACGTGCAAACCAAAGAAAGCATTAATTTTATTTCTCAACCCTTGCTCCTGCAAAAATTTAACTATCTGCACCGCTCCGCTTTCCTTTTGATGGGCTTTTTCTTCACTGGGTTGAAAAATTAATACAACATTTCCTTCCAACTTTCCTTGGCCTGCCAATTCTTTTAAAATTTCTGCCGCGCCCAGCAAGGCAGTTGTATGCGTGTCGTGTCCGCAACCATGCATCAAATTTTCTTTTTTGGAACAAGGAGAATGGCTTTTATTTTCCTGGACAGGCAAGGCATCCATGTCAGCCCGCAAAGCAATTGTTGGTCCGCCCTCTCTGCCTTTTATAATAGCAACAACACCTGTTCCTTCAGACCTTTCGGGGTACCCTCTGGGTCGTTTTCCATCTTTTGTGCCAAGACCGATTTTTTTGCCGACAATTTCAACTCCAATACTTTGCAAAAAATTTATAATCTTCTGGCTTGTTTCGCGTTCCTCTCCGCCCAACTCAGGATTTTCATGAAAATCAGCATACAATTTTTCCATTTCAGGTCCCAGCTCCTTTGCCTTTTCAACAATCAACTGTGGCAACGGCTCTGTACTTTCTTTGTGTTCTGAAGGTTCCGCCATATTATTTATATTAAATTAATTATCACTTCTATAATAATACTTTCTGTATTTTTTGCAATCCTCCGGCAAGCTCAGGATTATTTTGCTTTTTATTTATTTTATAATTGAAAGCAAAATAAAAAGCCCGATGAGTAAACCCACCGGGCTCGAGAATCAATCGTTTTGCCGACGTTGACCCTTCAGGCGTTGCAGAGCACATTCTCTACCCTCACGAGCGTGTTGCCGCGAAAGACGAAAATTGCTCCCTGGCCCTCTGCGAGATCAGAAATCGCGCACGGCTGGCCGAGTGCGCGCCTGGCCAGCATGATAGCCGAGTCCAACGGCCCGCTGTGGCTGACCGCGAACACCGTTGGTGTTGCGATGTCATCGGCGCTTTGCTGCGCAAACCTGACAGCGTCCTTGACCGCTGTGAAAACGCGGGAGCCCTCGGCCTCAACCTCCGCGGGCTTGGCCTTGTAGATACGAGCGTTGCAGTATTCCTCGGGAGGGCAACCGTCGTACCACACAGCCGGGTTTCCGCTCCACAGGCCGGGATGATAATGGATGTAGAGGTCGAACTTTTCCGGCGGAATGCCCGAGGCCTTCATGACCTCGAAGACCGTCTGTTGCGCGCGCCACAGGGGACTGCAGAAAAAAATCCTGCATCCCTTCAACTCCCCAGCGAGGTTCCGATACACCTGGCGGGCGGTCTCCTTGCCCTCATCGGTTAGGCAGGATTGCAAAGACCAACTAGTGGTCCCAAACCCCAAGCTTTCCTTTTTCCCATGACGGACCACGATGACTTTGCATTCGTGATTTTCCATCGACAAACTCCTTCGCAAAAAAAGTTTTCTATTCAGCTCAGACCAATTCTGGGCTGTCAAAGTTCCAGATAAATTGTATCATAATACATTGACAATGTCAATAGTAAACATTAAAAAAGCCGGCGTGAATCGCCCGCTTTTTTTCCAAAAAATTATTTTCTTTTTAAAATTTTTACAATTCCATTATTTGCGTCCACCTCCACCAAATCGCCGTCTTTTAATACCTTTGTAGCAATTTTCGTGCCAATGATGGACGGAATTCCCAATTCTCTCGAAACTATTGCTGCGTGAGAAATAATGCCGCCTTCTTCAGTTATTATTGCGCCTGCTTTTTTACAGGCCAGAATAAGTTCAGGGCCAGTTGTTCCAGACACCAGAACATCTCCTTTTTTCATTTTATCAATATCTTCAGAATAGCTGTGCTTCTTTGTGTCCATTTCAATTTTCTTAACCTTCCCAATGTAATGCCCCTTGTTGCCAATATTTCCTTTTAGCTCGGTAATGCCTTCATGAACAGCAGACAAATTTTTAATTATTCTTTCTGCCTCTCTACCCAAAATATCCTTTCCCTTGGAAAATTTACCCCTTATCCATATGCTCCTATCTGGAATTTTTACCTTTTTACCTCGTAATAAATCAATAAGTTCTGAATAACTATAACAGGAGGCGTCATAAGGCAATTTAAACCTTTTGTTTATCTCTTTTCGATATTTGTCCAACATTCCGCCGCCGTACATTGTTTCGTTAAGGGTGGACCGCTGCAGAAATTTCAAATGTCCCATTTTTTTCATGTTCTTCTCTAACAGTTTTAAATCATATCTTTTATTGCCAGATTCAAAAACAGCAGAAACTTTGTCGGTAGAGAAATAATCGGTGCAGTAATAATCTTTCCAGGGCTTAACATTATACTTTAAGGTCTTTTCAAAATCATCTGCCAACTGGCTGCTAGACATCTTTGAAAAGTCTTTTGCTTTCACGGATGCAAAAAACTTTTTAGAAAACTTAATTTGCTTTTTCACCCTTTTTTCGTAATCGGCAAACCGATTGTAATAAAATTTGAATCCTTGTTCTGACGCCTTTTTTCTTTCTGCTTTTGATATAAAAAATGAGTGCCTATCACCAACGCCAGAAGCAATGAAATCTTTTTTATAATTATCCGAATAAATATCTACATAAACCGAACACAAGAGGTAATGACCTCCCTGAAATTCCCATAAATGATCGTAGTTATCCGAATTTATATTTTTATATTTATCCATTTTTCTTCAAAATTTTTACAATTCCGTTATTTGCATCCACTTCAACCAAATCACCGTCTTTGAAAGTTTTTGTAGCTATGCCCGTGCCGATAACACATGGTTTTTTCATTTCACGGGCGACAATAGCCGCATGAGACAAAATTCCGCCGGCATCAGTAACAAAAGCCGCTGCTTTTTTCATTAATGGCAAAAATTCAGGACGGGTCATTCCTGTAACCAATATATCGCCTTCTTCAAAAGGCCCTTTGTATTTATATGCGTTAATAACAATTCGCACCCTACCCGATGTTTTTCCCTTATAAGCAATTTGTCCTTTTATACCGCTTTCGTCTGCCTGCGGTAAAACAATTTTTTCCGCATCCGCTGCTTCTTTGCCTGAAAATATTTCTGATTTTCCTAAATCAAAAAATTGCACAGCTTCAATAAATCGTTCCTCAAGAATAGATTTTTTAGGAAGTTTTCCGTTTTTAAAATATTTTCTTAGTTCTTCTTTATTCGTGCACAAAACCAACTCTTTTGTTAAATCGGTTTTTTTAGCAACCTGATCTGCAATATATTCCATAAGATCTTCCTGATATTTCATCGCCTGTTCTGAATACAGCCTGGCATCCTCAAATATCGGCAAATATTTTTCCAAATCCTCTTTTGAAAGATAATCAACAATATATTTTACGCTAATGTGCGGGATGTAATATATGGCAACTATTTCCCATAATTCCTCATACATTCTCGACGTGGCCTCTTTTTTTAAATTTTCTTTTGCAAATGAAAAAAGTATATCTGCGTTACTTTTTAAAGAATCTGCAATAATTTTTACTTGATTCGGGTCTTTTTTTACTAAAGATGTTAATCTTTCTCCAAGATTATCTTTATCCGCATGGCTTACCCAGCAGGTGTTAATTCCCTTTCTATTTACATACACAACCATAGGATAAATAACTTTACTAGAAACCTTGCTAGTTTCAGTCCATTGTTGTCCAAAATGAGAACACGAATGTAAGCTCCATTTTCCAGACCAAATGCTCACCCAATCATTTCTTTTTTTGAAATTTTTTAAATCCATATCATTTTTTATAGCGTTGTTATCGGGCGCGATTGAACAATGTAAAATTTGCCTTTTTCCAGTGCCCACTCAATGTCGCGCGGGTCGCCATAATGCTTTTCAATATTTATGCAAATTTTTGCCAATTCTTTAATTTGTTTTTCGGTAAGCTTCTGTTTTTCTCGCAAATTTTTTGGAACTGGTTTTTCTTCTGTTTCAATTTTGGCTTTCAAAATTTGTTTATCCTGATTTCCAATGTTTATGTCAATAATTCCCAGCGTGCTTTTTTCTATGACATAGCTATCTGGAGTAATAATTCCCTGCACCAATGCCTCGCCCAGGCCCCAGCATGCCTCAATTATCATTTGGTCTTTGTCGCGGGTTACAGGATGCACAGTAAAACAAACTCCGGAAACATCCGAATTTGCCATTTTTTGCACAACAACTGCAACAGAAACCTGCTTTCTGCGCATTTTTCTTTCTACTCTGTAAAACAAGGCGCGCGGAGTATACAAAGATGCCCAGCATTTTTGTACACATTGTAATAAATTATCTTTTGTAACATATAAAAAAGAATCCAACTGCCCAGCCCATGCGTCAATTTTTGAATCCTCTGCCGTTGCCGACGAGCGCACCGCAACATATTTCGCGCCCAATTTTTCAAAATTATTCAAAATTTCTTTTGCCAAAGCAGCAGGAAATTTTTTTTTCAAAATAACGTCACGCATTATTTCTGCCTGGTCTTCAACATTTTCTGTGTCTTTAATATCAATTCTTTCTAACATTGCATTTTCTTCAACAATGGCATCGGTATCACGCATAAACTTGTCAAAGGCAGAAGCCAAAACAACAAAGCCCGGAGGAACCGGGATTTTTGCGTTGGTCATTTCGCCGAGAGAAGCGCCTTTGCCGCCGGCTGTTTTTGTATCCTTGTTTGAAAGCTCTTTAAAATTTTTTATATTGTCCATAACATTTTAAAATTAATTTTGTACGTTGCAGGGGCGCTGGGAATCGAACCCAGACCAAGGGTTTTGGAGACCCTTATGATACCATTTCACCACGCCCCTATTTTTTATAAATATATCATAAATAATATATTTTTTCAACTCTTCACCTTTTTACGAAAAGTGAAGAGTCAACCAAAAAAAAGAACTCTTGCGCAAAAGTTTGCGCAAGAGCTTTATCTGTTATCTGGTTTGCGGAGCAAAGCGAATTCGCTTTGCTTATCAGGCAGCACGCGCCGCCGCCAGCATCTTCCGGCGGTTATGGATGCTCAACTGGAAAACTTTGAGCGGATCCAGGCCGGACGGGTTGACGTCGTGCTCGCAGTACATGACATTCTGGTGTATGACCTTCTGGCTGGCCCTGTCCATGATGCCAATTGCCCTCTGCTGGTCATCCCATGTGGCTTGCCCTCCCACGCCGACCGCCCAGTCCCAGTCCGTGCCGATGAGGATGTCTTCGGGCCTCGTGCCGCTATCGAGCAAGCTCTGGATACGGACAGGCATCCTCTGGCCCGAGTTGGCGTGGACGAACTCGGAGAATAGGCCGGCGGCCACGGTCATGTGCACGCCTTCCTCCACGCTAATGCCCGAAATCAGGATGTGCGCGAACTCGTTGTTGATGAGCATGGCCTTCCTGCCGAGCGCCCTGTTGACGGCCTCGCAGAACTTGATTGCCAGTTCCAACGTCATGAGATAGTCGATGCCTGGGTCGCCGGGTTTCCATTCCAGCCACATGGTGCCGCCCGTAAACCGGAGGAGTTCCACCCAGAAGGCCAACATGGTCTCCCAGGCCTTCTGGAATTCCATCGGCGGGTTCTTGGGGTCGTCCACCTTGCGACTGGCCCAGGCCGGCCACCAGATGTTGATACCAGCCCCGAGACCCGCGTCCGCCAGTTCTTGGGAGCGAGTGATGGCCTCGAGGTGCAACTCCCTGGCCATCTCGCGGTCGGCCGGATTTTTGGAAATCATGCCGCCGCGCTCGGCGCCCTTGAACCCGAACTGGGGAGCGGTCATGGCAACCCAACGCGGAAACTTACCGCTGCGGATGCCGGCCTTGAGGTCCCTGAAGCTGATAGCGCCAGGAGCGTTGTGCCTCTGGTACTTCCTGTTGACCGTCTTGACCTCGAGCAGGATGTGGCCGGAACTGCGCAGCGCTTCGTCGCCCGCCAGGCCCAACTTCCTGCTCAGAGCCGTGACTGCCACGAGGCGCTCCGACACCTCCGGAATTCCGGCGAGAATGATGTTTCCGCCGAACTTGGAGTTGCTTGACCGCGGACCCAATGCCCATGCCGGTACTGAATCAATCCATTGCGTTACCATGACAGATACCCTTTCATACTTTCTCGACCCTATATCTCCACCTGCCCCAGCACGTTTGTGCCAGTACAAGAAGGCGAAAATCTGCAAAACAATATTTCAAAACCTACAGCAAAACGGCTTAGTTATTTGTTTAAGTAAAAGTGCAGAATAATTTATTAGTTTATCAGTTTTTTAGTTTTTGTCAAATAACCAAACTAAAAATCCGAGTTAATGGCTCGGGTTTTTAGTTGTCGCACAATCAAAATTAGTGGCCCTGAATTTGCGCCACTTGGGCCAAAAGTTGCTGTATTGCCTGTTGAATCTGTAAAATTTGCTGCTGCTTTGTTGTTGCAGTTGTGCCCGAGGTTGAAATTTGATCCAAAAGAGTTCTTGTTGAAGGCCCCACTACTCCAAGAGGATTTAGTCCGTGTGCTTTCTGAAAACTTTTAACAGCTGCCATTGTTGCTAATCCATAATGGCCGTTTGGAGTTGTAGACAAAAATCCTTGTTGCTGTAAAATCTGCTGGAGCATTAGCACGTCTTCTCCCGTATCTCCATATTTAAGGTATTTGGAAAAATTGTAATAAGAAGTTTGCGGGGTTTGAGCCGTGGCTTGCGTTACTATTATTTGAGTTGTTGTATTGGCTGAATGCCCAGATGAATCCGTTGCATAAATTGTGATATTGTGCGAACCCACATCGCTTGCCGCCGGTGTCCAATTAAAATATCCCAAAGAATTTATGTCTGCGTTTGAAGTTGTTGTGCCGGGAAAAGAATCGCTCAAAGAATATGAAGGATTTGTAAAACCAGAAGCCGTCACGGTAAATGATGCAACAGATCCTGTTGCAACTGACTGCGTCAAAGAAGATGCTGTAAGTGTTGCGCTTTGACTGGATGAATTTACAGAAGTGTAAAGCGTACTGCACTGGCCGCCGCTTTGGCAAATTGAAAAATTCGTACTGCCGGGAGTGATTCCCGTAACAACTACCGAGCTTCCGCTTATTACAGCTGAAGAAATATTGGAAGTATTGCTGCTGCCCAAATAAAAACTGCCTGTTCCTGAAACATAAACAGTTATCTGCTGCCCAACATTTAACAAAATATTATTTTGGCTGAAAGTTGGCGGGTTAGTAGAAGAAGTTACGCTGTTAATTGTTACAGATAAAGTGGCGCAGCCGACAGAAGCGCAGATGTTGGCTGTCGCTGTGCCCGGATTGACGCCGTAAATAGTTACAATATTTCCGTTGATAACTCCGTTAAAAATGTTTGTTGAGCTTGAAGAAACATTGTATGGAGTTGACCCGCCCAAAATTGTGATATTTGAACTTTGGCCGGCTAAAATAGAAATTGTGTTTTGGCTCAGTGAGAGCGATCCATTGGTGCTTGCAGAAGTTACATTTACAGTTAAAGAGCCGCAACTGCCAGCATAAGCGCAAATATTAATGTTAGATGTGCCACTGGTTGCGTTTCCTATCAGCGTTAAAATATTGCTGGTTATATTGGCTTGCACAATGCTGGGATTTGAGTTGGATGAGACATAAAAATTAGTGCCGGTGCCGCCATAAATAGTTACTGTTGTAGTTTGGCCAATCGGAACAACTGGATTTGTCTGACTGAATGTAATGGCTGTAGAATTTACTGTGGTTGAACTCACATTTATAATTCCGCAATTATTCATGTCGGTTGTGCAGACGGTTATTGATGCAGCGCCACTTGTGCTGGTAGCGGTTAGAGTGATTGTTGAACCGTTTAAACTGGTTTGTATGGCGCTGGGGTTAGAATTATTTGATATTGTATAAGTGCCCGACCCGCCAGTTATTGTAACAGGAATACTTTGCCCGGAAACAACTGAAAAATTATTTTGGTTGAAAGTAAGCTGCGAAGCAGTGGAATTTTGCACAGTTATGGGAAGAGTTGCGCAATTTGTGGTGCTGCCGACAGCGCAGATAGTTGCAGTAGTAGTTCCGTAAGCAAGTGCTTGAACAGTTATTGTTGCGCCATTTAAATTTATATTGGCAACTGCTGGAGTTGAATTGCTCGACATGTAAAGAGAACTCACGCTGGCTGTTATTGTTGATGTCTGCCCGATATTTAACAATAAAGATGACGGACTTAAAGTAATACTGCTGGTTGTTGTGCTTGAAAAGTATGGCCAGGCAACCTGATTAGACATTGGCCCATTAATTCCACTGGTTCTAACATAAACTGCGCTGTTTGAAGCAATTCCGTAGGTTGCAGAACTTACAATAGCTGAAAAGTTTCCGCTTGAATTTGTGCTGCCCAAAGAAGCAAGCCCCGAACCAGCCCCCGTGCTTGTATAAAAAAGAATTACGCTCGCGCCCGGATCTCCTGTTACGTTAATCTGGACGTTATCTCCGCTGCCGGTGCTTGTAAGCGACAATGTAGGAGTTGCTGTTGCATAAATAATGGGCGCTGACAGCAACAAAAAACCCGATACAAATACAGAAATAAATAATATTGATATTTTTTTATAATAGTTCATAAAAAATATAGTTAATTTTATTTATTATTCTATTATACCAGGTTTTTGTTGCAAACGGAAACTAGAATCCGAAAAGGTGTTTGAAAAAATTACCAATGCCCCGCATCATGCCGCCCATAAAACCATTTTTATTGGTGCAAGTAAAAATCAGCATCAAACCTGATTTTTGCTTCACCTTTTTGTTTCTTTGCGAAACGAGTTTTGTCAGAGGTATAAAACAGATTGGTGCTTCTCGCATAAGGCGAATTTGGGACTCAAAACACATCAGAATATCTATATCTTTTTAAATAGTAAAAGGTTGCCATTTTGATCTATATTCTGGAATTTTTGCGTTTTATAAATATTTATAATATCTTGATTGTCTCTCAAAATAATAACTCCACCTTCGGGAATTTTGCTTAAATTATTAATTGGCTTCAATTTTATTTTGCTAAAAGTATTAAGATAAAAAAATATTGAGGGCCTATTTAATCCGTTATCATAAACCTGCCCATCTTTATATAAAAAATAAATCGTTCTATAATTTTCCATTTCCGGTTTTAATCTTATCAATGAATTATAATCATTATCTGCATGAATTATGTTTGAAGCATCATAAGAGTTTAGCAAGGGTTGAGCCATAATTATAAAAAATATAGTAAAAAATATTTTTTTATCAAATTTTACATATTCGCTGAAATCAGCTATGGCTTGTCCAATCAAAAGAGCGATAGCCGGATATGCGGGGATTATATACCAAAATAGTTTTGTTTGAGCTATCGTAAATGCTAATAAATAAAATACTATCCACGCTGACAAAATAAAAGCTGGCTTGCTTTTTTTCTTTATTATCAAATATATCGCATAGATAAAGCTGGCAATAAGAATTAGAGACAACACGACTCCAAGATTATTTTTTATCTGATAAATATAATATAAGGAATCTCCATAGTGCCCTTCAATGGGTTTAGATATCCTTTCAACAATATGATAAAAAATCATTTTTCCAAAAAAGGGTTTCCCGTTGTTTATATACCTTAAAATAATCCACGGAACCGTGACTGCTAAAAAAGATAATAAACCCCAGAGATATTCTTTTGATAATATTTTTTTTAGTTTTCCGTTATATAAAATATATAAAAATATTATCAGCGCTGGGGGCAACCCTGCTATACTTTTTGTCATAACAGCTAATCCTATAATTAGCGCAGAAGCAACGATATATCTCTTTTTGTTTTTCTCTTCAAATAAATAGAAAAAGTATAAAGAAGCTACAATAAAAAAAGTAAGTATAACATCTGAATCGCCTGTCCTGGCTCCGTGCGGCCATAGTCCCGGCAAATCATACCCCATAAAACAGGGGTTTATCAGCAAAAGGAGGGATGCCATAATCCCCGCTGTTCTTCCCGCAATCTTCTTACCAAATAAATATACAACAACGATAGTCAAAACTGCGAAAAAAGCAGACCAAAATCTTACTGCGAATTCGTTGATTCCAAAAATAGAAAAACTCAGGGTAATTAACCAGATAGCTAATGGAAATCTTCCTGAAGCGATATCTGGAATGTGCGCATAAGCAGACGTAATGAAATTATGAGATTGGAACATCTCAAGAGCATTTTCAGCAAAAACAGATTCGTCCCAATCGTGCATAACAGATTTCCCTAAATTGTTGAATACTAAAACCGAAGCGAGAATAATAAGCAACCCTATAATAATAAATTCTATATAATTTTCTTTCTTCACAATAAAAAATTATCTAAATTATTTTTTAACTTCGTTCTGCATTAATTTCTTTACGCAACCTTACTATTCCGATAAGCTCTCTAATAATTATAATCGGCAATTTTTTCGGATGGTAGATATTGGTTGCTCCATTTTCTCTTTTAAGGTGTCTGACAGGCACCTCTTTTATTTTAAAACCATGAAAATATGATCTTATGACAAACTCTGCTGTAAAACACTTTAATAAATGAACCTCATTTAGTACTTTATCTATGCATTTTTTATTTATCAATCTGAACCCCGTATCCATGTCGCTATACGGAACTTTAAACAATATCCTCAGTATAAGATTAAATATTTTTGAGAGCAAAAGCCTTAACAATCCATCTTGTCTCTTTTCTTTTATACCCAAAATAATATCGTATTGATTTATATAGCCAAACAATTTCCAAAAATCTTTTGGATTGAACTGAAAATCTGAATCTACTAAAAAAACCCAATCGTATTTTGGACATTTTGAGGCATCTATAATGGCCCTCATATATCCTTTTCTTTCATCGCTGCAATAGATTTTTATAGGAAGCTCTTTTTTTAGTTGGTCTAAAATCTTTTTTGTGCCATCTGTACTTCCGTCTTCTGCGATTATCAATTCAAAATCAACTTTTCCATTCAATTCATTAAAATAAGACCTTATTGTTTTTTCAATTATAAATTCTTCATTATAAACAGGAAAAATAACAGATATTTTTTCTTTCGAAAATTTTTTATTACCTTTCATAAATAATTACTTAAATTTACTCTTTTCTTAACAAAACTTCAAATCTGCTGGACTGCAACCAAAAAACGGGCCGAGGCCCGTTAATTGTTATTCTCACGGATGAATCACCTCTTCAAATTTAAAAAGAGGCGCATAGTCACTTACGACCTTCTTTATGAGAAGTGATATTCCCAGGAGGCAATAAAAATCCTGTTTAATATTTTACTGGCACGGTTGTTTTTATTGGCACCTGGATTGTTGTATTTATCGGCACTTGAGTGTCTATGGGAACAGCAACCATTACCTGCTGACCAAGAATTGGAATTGTCACGGGCACATTTACCGTTGTCTTAATCGGCACAATTGTTTTAATGGGAATGCTAAATGTGCTATCAACTGTAACATTTATGGTTCCGTGCATTTTGCTTTCAATAATTAGCAAACTAACAATCAACGCCACATTTAAAATCACCAAAACCAAAACACCCCCGATAAAATAATATTTTGTTTCCATATTTTTTTATTTTATTGTACCAAAAAACCGCCTATAATTAAAGGCGGCTTTTAATTTATCTCTTTGCTTCTTTATGCCTCGCGTGCGTCAAAATGCTATGATATTTTATTTTCTCCCTCCTTCTTCCCTACATCGGCCTTTGGCGGCTCCTCTTTTACCGCTCTCAAGTAATCCATTATTTTATAATCCTTCAAAAGCTTATGCGGATCGCCAAACCTGTACCATTTCTCCGAATGATACATTTTTTTGCCGTCTTTTATTTCGTACACCAATTTAGATTCTATAAGTTTTTTAGGCGGCAAGAAGTCCTTGTTCTCCTCTATCAAAAATATTTGAGCATGAATACCGTTCCCATAACGGCTTATATTGCGAGGCTTTAAAAGCCCCTGCCTGATCCACTTTCTCAAAGTAGGACTTTTAACTTCGAAATTATACTCTATATCAAACATTGAATACCAGCTGTCTTTTTCTTTTGCTAAAGATGCCGGGATTTCGCCCTCATCGATCGCCTTTTGACAAACCAAACACTTAATTCCCCACTCGTCATACCAATTATCGCCTTCGGGCGTACTGTCTCCGCAAATAAAGCAAGTATAGCCAGCGCCCTCCAAATGAAATCCTTTGGGATTTGCTTTTAGTTTTTCGGCGAGAGCTTTCTCTTTTTCTTCAAATTCCTTCCCTAGTCTAGCCATCTGCTCCAACTGCCATTTTTCATCGCTGTATTTTTTACCCTCTTCGTCGGTCAAACAAAAACGATCACGGTCCGCTGCGAACTTATCATCAAATGGTTCTTCTTTGTGGGTAAAATCCATCTCTTCTGTATCAGCATAACCGCATTTTGGACAGAGATAATTCGTAGCCAATTTATTCTCTTCTTTTATAACTTTTTCATCGAGCTTAGTATTGCAGTTGGGGCATAGATTCTGCTTCGCTCGCCATTCTTCGCCATTATCAAAAAAAGCTCGGCGAGGCAAACAGTTATTCGGGCAATCGTACATAAATAAAACTCTGTCTGGCTTTTCGTATTCTGTCCATAATTCCTTAAAATTTGGCTTCATTACATTTCGGCAAGACAAACAACGGATACCTTCCGGCGCTTGCGCGGATTCGTACAACTCATCTTTGGCCCGATCAGCATCCATCCACTTCCTGATAGTTTCCTTCTTGTTTAAATATCTCTCGCCTATCTCCATATGGAGAGTAAAATATTCTACCATGTGTTTCACCCGCTCAACATCTTCCTTGCTAAATTTTTCTGCTTCCGGAGACTTTGCAATATCTTTTTCTTTTAATAACTTTTCTGTTCTGCGACATTGCTCAACGGTGTGACGATCGTACAAATCACGGTAATATATTTCGGGTTTTAAATTTTTTTCATTTTCCATATAATTTTAATATCAAAATATACCTCCAATATGATACCAAAATAAGCCCATGTCAATAAATTTTTATAAATCAAAAACCACCCAAATTGAAGGGTGGCCTAAGAGAACATCTAATGAATTAATTTATACACCTCCAGCCATTTATTACTGACAAGGTATTGGGCTTCTTGCAGAGAAATTTGTCCGTTGCAAAGTTTATCGTGCAAATAATTTTCAACTTCGTCTTTTTGGTGAAATCCGGGTTCTGGCAATGCCGCTTCCGGCCAAAGGTTCGCGATGCTGTTTGAGCCACCAAGCTCTAAGCTTATAAAATGGTCGACTTCGTACTGCCCTGCACTATGGCTAGCAATGCTATATTCAGCATAAACCTCGTTCTTCTCACTCTCCGGAACATTTCTAACTGATTTAGAATATCCGGATGCGCAAACCTGATCTTTTGTTGCATTAAAAAATATTGCTCCGGGCGTACAAGCGCGATCTGGCAAGTCATTACTAATTTCGCATCCTGAGGTTTTAGTCTTTGAGTCTAAATGAAAATCACCTATGATAAGTTGCCGAATCTTGTTTGTTTCTTGGGCGTATTGATATTGATGTACGCCATAACCGCCAAAACCCAATAAAGCAGCTATTACAGATGTTGTGATTATTATTTTATGATGAGTTTTGAGTTTCATATTAATCAAGCTGAATTACAACCAACCCCTTTTCCTTAATTATCTCCTCCTGACCAAAATCGTCGAGATTAAATTTCAATACGAAATTAACTCTCTTCTCTATTTTTCTACCGGTGTATTCTTTCGTTTTTGGATCCCATTCTTCCAGTAACAGCTTATCCCCTTCTTTAACATCAAAATCAGCCAATCTTAGCTCAAACTTCTTTTTGCCGGAAGAAACCAGTTCGAAATACTCCGGCCATATTTTCTTTTTTATTATTGCCATAACCTTATTTTATTAAATTAAGGTTGTCATTTATTATAAGTGGTTGCAGGGCTTCAATCTCTTCTGTGTATTGCATTACTGGAACTGGGTTTAACAGAAAAATCTTTTTGTTATTAACATACGCCTGGCCCATTTCTATTAGAGTATTGCCACCGATATAATTTTTTATTCCGTTTTTATCAAAATTCAAAACTAAAACCACATCACTGTTAAGGATTTCATTGTAGTGATACCTAATGTAATCGTGCTCAATTTTGACTTTTGCGTGTTCTTTTTGCATCCTCTCCCAAAGTTCTGGGAGTTTACCTGCGGCTCGGGCAACATAATGTTCGTGCAACTCACACTCGTGTCCTAATGCCTTCAATTTATCCCTATATACAACCATTTCTTTGCAAAAATGAGAACTGCCAATAATTGCTATTTTCATATTACTGTTAAGCTATTTTAGATAAATCTCCGTTTAGAGTAACAGAATCCAGTCCAATTACCTCCTCGTAGTGCGGGTGTTTCTCTGTTATTGGATTTAGAAAATATATCTTTTTGTTAAGAAAGAAAGCAACAGACAATTCCATTAAAGTATTTGAACCAAAATATCCGGGTATACCTTTTTTCTCTTTATTGAATATCAAAACTGCATCAGAATTTTCAATTTTCTTAAACTGATTTTTTGTAAACATTGGCTTGTCCTCAAGCAATTTTTCTCTGCCGTGATTTTCTGCATACCATTCTTCTGTAACTAATGGTTCAGGAAAAAAGACTTCAAAACCTTTGTTCTTCAAAAATTCTACAGCATCGCCCATTTCTTTTGCAAATGTGCAACTCCCACAGATCGTAATTATCATTTTGGTTGTTCAGATTCGTTAATTAAATCTGGCATAATCTCAAGGGGAATACCCCTCAAAAAATTATTATAGCTTCCTTCAATTTTTTCGGCAAAAGTAGAGCTATAATGCCCCAATGGATCATATCCGAGAGCATAGGTATTATAAAATTTATCTTGGTTCAAATAGATTTCAATTTCTTTGTCTAAAAAATTCCTCAAATGTATTTCCGTTTTAACAACTTTTGAAATCACCTTACCTGATGCAGTATTTATAATATGAACACCGGTATAAAATTGATGGCTGTTTCCAGAAAGAGATTTTAATCGTTCAAAACCCTCTTCTCTTGATTTTGGTTTTTCAAGGATTTTACCATTAAAATATCCCACCGAATCCATACCAATAACAATCGCATCGTTATGATTTTTTGCAACCGCTTCTGCCTTCAATTTTGATAATTCTTTCACCAACTCCTCTGGATTATTTCTGTCTACCTGAGATTCATCAACTTTACTTCCCTCTGCTATAAAATCGATTTCTAAAAACTTAAAAGCTTCTATACGATATGGCGAAGTTGTGCCTAATATAATTTTCATAATTTTACTTTTTACAAATACAGGAACCCAGCTTGTTTTTATATTATTCAATTATAGCAAAAAATCGCCCTTGAATAAAACAATCACTTTTTCTTTTCAGTCTCGTCCTTCCTGGCTAAAGCAATAAGCGCGAGCCTTGCGAGTCTCAATAAGCTCATGCCCAATGTGTCTGCGTGCTCTTCTGAGATTTCCGCACCGTAATCCTTCTTAACTATTTTCTGCAAATCCTTAATTGTCTTAGATTTTAGTTGCATATTATTTTTTGTTTTTTCTCTTTTCGTACTCTGCTTGCTCGATACGCGCTTCCTTAATACTTTTATCCGCTTCCTCCGCCGTGATGTCTCCGGTTTCCACCCTTCTCTTTTGAAGAACTTCGTATTCCTCCAAAGTCATCGGCTTATAAATAGTTTCCACCATACGCAGCAATGTTTTTGCTTTTTCTGAAGCAACGTCATCGGCGAGATCCTTATTGAAACGCTTTTTATAAATCTGTTTAAATTTGTCTAATCCCTCTTTTGAAATCATGCATCCGTTTTATCATTTTTCGGTAAAAATGCAACCAAAAACCCGATTTGATTCGGGCTTATTAAACTTAAATGTCTATTTATTTTTTACAACTTCTTCGCAATCCTTTTCGTCTCCAAGCAAACGAACATAAAATTCACATCCGTCTACTCCCAAAGCGCCACACTTGCAATAAATAACTTGCTTGTGCGTATTCCAATAAATTTCATCTCCGCACTTTTTACACCTATAATAAGTATCTTTGTTTATATTTACCGGCATCTAATTGGAAATTTTAAAATGTCGCATCTTGTTTTCCCAAACAAACTTGATGGTTCATATTTCTTAACAAACCGCTAATGGTTCGAAAGTCGGCGGCGGTCGGGCCAGCAATGATTAATTTTTCTATATTTTTTCTGAATAGATTTTTAGAACGTTTATTGGCTTCACTAGCGCTGTGCCCTTTTAATAAAGAAATTGAAACATAGTTTGAGGGTTCCATGAACATTTTCGCCACTTCGTCTTTGAGCGGCTGTCGTTCACTGGCAATAGTGTGGATTAGCACAAAGTCTTGAGTATATCCCAAAAAAGATATTGCTCCGGCAGCTATGGAGTTATGCCCTAAGATGTTCGCCGCCCTGCATGCACGGGCGTAGATAATTTTATCCTTAACGGCTTTTGTATCTGATGTTTCTAAAATAGCCTCATCATCTTGGCCGTGGATCGTAACGTCGCTTCCGTGGCCATTAAAAATAGCGAGCTTGGCGCTCGTTTTCTCTAATGTCCCTACAACTCTTTTCTTGTTCGCCTTTTTCCCATCCAGGTCAATGACTTTAACGCTTTTCTTTTTTGCCTCGTCTATTATTTTTTCGCTCCATTTCGAGAGATAATGGGTGGCGACATCGTATTCAGGTCTGGTTATTAATATCGTTTTGTCCATGTATGTGAATTAGTTATCACTTTGATCATCTTGGGCAGAGGTTATATCCCTCAACAAAGTCCCATTTTTTATTGATTCTAAAAATTCCATCTCCATCTCTATGATTGTCCTTCCAACATTGTCCCCCTGCCTTACGTGTTCAATAAGCTGAGCCTTAGTAAAAGTTCCCGATGAGCCAATGGAAATTGCCAAATCCGGTGACAGCAAATCAAGCCGGGCTGCAACCAGGTCTTTTAAATCTTCTGTAATTGTAATTTCTTTATCATCTGCCATAGATTACAATATAAAAAATATTAAATCAGTTTTAGTTCTTCTAACTTTTCTAAGATTTTTTTACTCCTTTCAGTATTATTTTTCACCTCCAAATACGCAACCTCCCATGTAATAGGTTGCTTGATGTTGTTTTCTTCCAACACAAGAATTATCTCTGTTCGCAAGTTCAGAGGAACATTTGCAAACGTTCTTAGAAATTTTTCTCTGTTTTGTTCACTCATAAATTTAATTCATCTTAATTATACCAAAAACCTACATCAACAACAATGCCCCTTCTGGTGTTATCTATACTATTACATTATTCATAAAATTTCAATTAACGACTAATTAAAGCATCAACACTTCCTCAAACTTGAGACCGGAGCTTAAACTGGCTGTATTATTTAATACGTTATCTGGTGCATAAATTAATTCATCTGTTTCTTCCATCCTGCTGCCTTCGGGCACCCTGATCCTGATTTTCAAACTGCCGTCATTATTGATGTTTATTTCCTCAACCCATTTGAAAACAATATATTTTTTAAGCTCAAACGACGGGTTATCAATTTTTTGCTGATAAAGCTTGCAGGTTTTTTCTATTTCTTTTTCCAGAGCTTCGCTGTTTTTAATTTCTTTCATATCGCCTTCCAATTCTGAAATTTGTTTGTCTATCATTTTTTCTTTTTCATCGATTTCCTTCAACTTCAAATCGAGATCTTCTTTTGCCGAGGCGGACATTGCTTTATTAATTTCAGAATACAGCTCAAACAACTTCCCTCTTTTTATTTTTAGATTATTCTTTTCAGCCAATAAATTATCGCGCGAGTTTTTGTTTAACGATTTATCCTTCTCCCTTTTCTTTTTTAAATCTTTGACTGCGGATTTAACTTTTTCAAAATCATTAATCATGCTGCTGACGTACGCCCAAACCGCGTTGTCCAATTTATTGCCTCCCATTGTCCTTGATCTGCAAGCTGGCATATTAAGGTTTGAGTTGAGTGCCTGGGGGCATCGGTAGAATAAATAATGTTTAGCTTGGCATCGGCCGCCATAGCTTCTGCCGCAACGCACGCACTTTATCAGCCCCTGGCATAAAAATTGATATTTAGACATTTCAAGCCTGTGTTTTGCTCTTTTCTGTAAAATATCCTGGACTTTATAAAACGTCTCTTCGTCTATGATTGCCGGGATGCTAACTTTTTTCCATTCCGACTTCGGGTTTGTTTTTCTCCCAGTATATCTGTATTTCCTTGTTTGATAGATATGGAACTTTGCAACGCATGGCGAAGATTTGCCGAAATAATGGTTGCCAATGTACGATTCTCTTTTTAATATCTTGCTTACAGAAGACGTTTGCATAAATCCCGGCTCCAATCTGCCCTTGCCCCTTCCCTTAATTCCCTCTTTGATTAAATATTTAGCAGTAAGAAATATGCTCTCGCATTTTATATAATAATTAAATATTTTTCTGACGATTATGGCTTCCTGCTCATTGATTTCAAAAGAGGCGTCTGTTCCGGTTTCTTTGTTTCTTTTTATGTGCCGATATCCGTATGGCGGATAGCAACCGATAAGTTTTCCTTCGGCCAATCGCCTATCTCGGCCGGATATAAATCGCCTTTTAATTCTGGCTCTTTCCATTTCATCTATCGCTCCCTCTATGACACCCATAAATTTTCCCATATCAGAATCCTCCCGTTCCTTACCCATTATTTCTACTGCTATGCCAAGCTCTTTAAATTCGTCCCTTAAAATCAGCGATAATTTTAAATCTCTCGCCAGTCTGTCGCTTGCCCAAAGCGCAATCACGTCAAACATTTTTTTCTGAGCATCTTTTCTTAATTCAGTCAGTCCAACTCTGTCCGGGTCCGCACCTGAACCAGGATTGTCCTCATATATTTTAATAACATCAGCTTCGTTATAAACTTTAAATAAATCTCTCTTTTGGTTATCAATCGTTTCTGATTTTTCCTGATTGTCCGTGCTTACCCGGCAGTAAAAAACTACTCTTCTCATGTTATGTTTTTGTTAAAACATTTTCTTTTTGCCACCTCATAAGGTAGCCCGACTTTTTTCTGCGAATTGAATCTTTAGCTCCGAACGGCCTACCAAGTTTTTTGCCGTTTGTTTTTGCCAAGGTTAATCCAGCCTTTGTTCTTTCTGATATTTTTTCCCTTTCCTGTTTTGCCACCCACGACATTATTGCAATTAACAGCTGGCCCATTCCCTGATCTGAAGTGTCCAGCCACGATTCCTGAAGACTTTTTAATGCCACGTCACTTTTTGTCAGATCCTCTATATAGTGAAGCGTGTTTGAAATTCCTTCTCTTGAAAATCTGTCTAAGCTCCACACAAGAATAATGTCGAACTTTTTTTCTTTGGCATCTGCCAACATTTTTTGAAATTGCGGCCTATTGCTGCTTCCTCCGCTGGCCATGTCCACGTAATCGCCAATTAATTCGAAGCCCATTGTTTTTGCTAATGTTTTTAACGGCTCTCTTTGATTTTCCGGGTTTTGACTTTCGTCATTTTTTGAAACTCGCATATATATTACTGCTCTTTTATTCTCCATATAGTGCTGTGTTTATCAGCAAGCACATTATGTCGCCATCAAAAATCAAGTCAAGGCCGAAATCGCAAAAACCCTCAAAATCCAAAAACCCCTCTTTTCCGACCCTCGGTCTGACACCCCACTAAACAATCGACCGTTTATTTGTTTCCATTATTTAGCTCTATTTGTTCCTG
>JBEKVX010000012.1:0-20242 GCA_049513595.1 Candidatus Staskawiczbacteria bacterium
CAGGCGCCGTTTTCTTTGGTTGATTATTTCAACTACTTTAATCCCGAGGGTTCATTAATGTTTATAGACGAATCACACATTTCTGTTCCGCAAATTCGCGCAATGTCCGTGCAGGATAAAATAAGAAAACAGACATTAATTGATTTTGGATTTCGGCTGCCCTCAGCAATTGATAATCGGCCGCTGACATTTGCAGAATTTGAAAAACGGCAAAAACAAACAATTTATGTTTCAGCCACTCCCGCTGACTTTGAAACAAAAAAATCCGATAAAAATATTGTAGAGCAAATTATACGGCCAACCGGTTTGCTTGAGCCAAAAATTGAAATAAAAAAAACAGAAAACCAAATAAAGGACTTAATGGAAGAAATAAAAAAAGAGACCGCCAAAAAACAAAGGGTCTTGGTTTTGACTTTGACAAAACGGCTGGCAGAAGAAATTTCTGATTATTTAGTTGAAAGAGGAATTAAAACGCAATATCTGCACTCGGAAATAAAAACAATGGAACGGCCGGAAATTTTAAAAAATTTGAGAGAAGGAAAATATGACGTTTTGGTTGGAATAAATTTATTAAGAGAGGGAATTGATTTGCCCGAGGTTTCTTTGGTGGCAATTTTGGATGCTGACAAAGAAGGATTTTTAAGAAACAAAACAACTTTAATTCAAACCATGGGCAGGGCAGCCAGGCATATTCAGGGCCGCGTAATTTTGTATGCCGACAAAACAACTTTTTCAATGAAGACAGCAATCAACGAAATAAACAGAAGAAGAAAAATCCAGGAAAATTACAACAAAAAAAATAAAATTAATCCAAAAGGAATTATTACTGACATTCGCGACTGGGGATTTTCAAAAAAAGAGGATATTGCCGAAGAATTTTGGGCAGTCCACGACAAAAAATTATTGGAAAAAGAAATGAAAATTGCTGCCAAAAATTTGGACTTTGAAAGAGCGGCCGAACTCCGCGACTTAATAAAAAAACAGTCCGATAAAAATGTATAGGCCTGTTTTTTATTTTATAAATTTATTTTGCTTGTTTTTCTCTCAATAGCAATTCTTTGACTTTCCACCTGTATGTTGTACCATCACTTATTTGCAAAGCATTTTTTGCAAGAGAGTTGCTTCTCAAAAATTCTTCTGTTTCATCCGCCGATAAATTTTCTGTTGCTTCTTTTATATCTTTTATATAATTTACAACTGCTTCCGAATTGTTCGATTTCGTCGCTCTTATAGCGGCATATAAACCTTCGAAGTTTTCTGCGTCTCTTACTTCCAGCCCAGATTCTGGTTTTGTTTCTACCTTTTCAACAGAAGGATTTGCATTATTTTCCCACGCTTCTGTTTCCGGGGTGTCAAAATCTGCTTCTTCTGGCTTTGGTTTTTCTGGCACTTTTAATGTTTCCACAACTTGTCCGGTTGTTGAGGTCGAAATAAAATCAGGCATTTCAGCAGGCGACTCGCTTTCAGTTATGGTTTGCAGCGCTGCCAAATCAGAATCGGCTGTGCTTGTATCCAGCGCCACGCTTTCAAATCCAACACCCGGCTCTGCGGTCAAAATGCTTGCCTGTGAAATTTTCATTGGTTTTGCCATTGCCAAAATTGGCCCTTTTCCTCTTTTTTTAATTTTTATTTTTTGGCCTGCTTCTAATTTTATACTGCCGCGTTTTTCATCGTATTTTTTTATAATTTCCTTTGTAACCCATGCCCCTATTTCTCTTTGCCTTATTTCGTCAGGAATCCTAACGCCATTCTCGTCAAAAGGGCTTACAGCTTCTTTTGCCCGAGCCATAAAATCTATTCCAAAATTTATTCTCGCCATATTTATAATTTGATTGGAAAGACCGCCTTCTATTGTCCCTAATTTTTTTCTATCCTCTTCTTTGGAACCGTCCAGCTTTTTATCTTTTTCCACTTTGATAACTTTTTCTCCCTTAATTGCCGCGTCTATTTTTTTTGCCTTCAACCAAAGATTTCTCATTTCTCCGATTTCTTTTATTTTGTCAGCAGAAGAAAGCCCATTCCATCTTTCTTCCGCTTTTTTAATTTCTTCTTCTGCGCGTTCCTGTTTTTCTATCGCCTTTTTTTCTTTAATATCTTCCAATGCTTTTTTCATTTCATCGGCAAGCACTCGGTCTGTAATGCTTTCCATAAACGGATTTTTGTAGCCGTTCATTGTATCCTGCGATTTTTTGGCAATATATTCCTCTTTTTCTTCAGCGATGGCTTTATTGAATTCTTCCAGGTTTGCAAAGTTTCTGCCGCCAATTTCTATTTCTTTGGAAAAAAAATGCGTTTTTATTTCGTTCACATCCCAGCCAATCTGTCTGGCAAAAAAAATTTCTTCCTTGCCAAGAATTATTGTCCTGCCAAAACTGCCGACTGCAATTTCTGCCGGCTGGTATAAAGTTAAATCATGCTTTTGGCCCCGGGAAAGAGTTGTGTCTTCCTCAATTGATTTTTTGTAATCTTTATCAAGCCCGCTGACAACCTTGCTCCTGCATGTTTGCAAAAATTCTGCATCGCTTCCCATTTTTAACGGCTCTTTTCCTATTTCTTCAAGCCATTTTTCCTGTTTTTTGTTTGCGATAAACTGCGCTTCTTGCTCCCGCGTCCTTTCTCCTAAAATATCTCTGGCAGAATCAATAATTCTTTCAGTCGCATCTCTTCTTGCCATTTTGTAAATTTCCGCTGTTGCGCTTCCGCCCTTTTCTCTGCGAGTTTCAATCAAACTTTTTAATTCTCCTAAAGTATTATTTAACGCTTCTATTTTTTTATCTTCTGGTGTCTGGCGATTTTCTATTTTTGTTCCCTCTGGCGACGCAGAACCAGCCATTGTTTCCGGTCTGCCTTCAACTTGTTCTGGCTCTTCCTCGCCGACGCCTACGGTTTCGGGATTTTTTGCTTTTGACATAATTAAAAATAAATTTAAGAAGTTGTTTTTTAATTTTACTACTTATAAAAATTGCCGTCAAATTCGAGCGAGCGAGAACCCCTCTCTCTATGCTGGATGGCGATATCAATAATTTAGAGGGCGGGGTTATTTACTTTTTTGTTTATATTTTTATTGAAGCGCAAATAAAAAAGAGACGATTGCTCGCCCCCAGGCATTGGATCAGGGATTAATACCCCCCTACTAATGCCATACACTTTTTCGGTGGTGGTAACCGAATATCTGGAAGATAAACGCTTCGGGAAGCATCCGCCAGTCCTTGGAAAAAGCAAAGAAGAGCGTCTTCCAATAATACTTGGCAGGTTTGCCGCCGAAAATTCCGAGCCAAAAGACAGACATTACAACCGCCCTTGTGTCCCTCCAGTTAAAGCCCTTCTTCGGCCTTCTTGAAGGATTATATTCCCCAAAACAATTACAAATCCTTTCGTAAAGATTTCTGGAAGAATTGATTGCTTCCAAGATGTGCTCGTACCCTGCGACCAGGGTTTTAAGCGGCATCTTTGGCACGAAGTTCGGCTCATGGGCAGTGTTGCTGACAAGTTCTCCCTTCAACCGGCCTTCCGCTTCCAACTTCGCATACAAAGGAGTTCCGCGCTGCGCCTGAACAGTATCCACCATTGCCATGACACAAGTGCTTTGGATGAAAGCAATCATATCATCAGCAAAGGTCTCTGGGTTGTCGTTGTCAAAGCCAACCATAAATCCTGACATAGGAATCAGGCCGTGGCGCAAAATCTTTTTGACATCCGCGACCAGGTCGCGGTTGAGATTCTGCCGCTTGCCACACTCTGCCAGGCAGTCAGGATTGTTTGTCTCCAATCCCAAAAAAACCTTTCTGATTCCGGCTCCAACCATCAAATCCATCAGCTCAAAATCATCCGCAGTCAGGATTGACGCTTCAATCGTAAACTGAAAAGGATGACCGTGAGCTTTCTGCCATTCGATGATTTTCCGCAACAGCAATTTTGCCTTTTTGATGTTGCCGATGAAGTTGTCGGAAAAAACTTGCACGCTTCCACGGAATCCGGCTTGATACATTGCCTCAAGTTCCGCCAGAAACTGTTCGGGATTCTTGCAACGCCATTTTGGTCCGTTAAGAACCGCGACGCTGCAAAAAGTGCATCGGCCAGGGCATCCCCTCGATTCCGATATGGCTCCGGAGCCGTAGTCGTTGGGACTAACTAGGCCATACAATGGAATCGGCGACAACGCCAGGTCGGGGAACTGTCCCGGTTCCGGCTTGTAAATGCTTTTTGCGCAGCCGTTTTCCATATCAGCCAGAAGTTTGGGAAATGTTTCCTCAGCTTCTCCCAAAACATAGCTGGTAGCGCCCGAGTATTTTTCACAAAACTCTTCGGTCTCCAGAATCGGACCGCCCAAGACCGTTTTGACTCCTAGCTTGCTGCACAGAGCCAAAACTTCTTTTGTGGACTTGCTTTGAGCAATCATGGCGCTGACAAAGACCTTGCCTTTGCTCGCCCATTTCCACTCTTTGGCGGTGATCAGGTCTGCTGCGGTTTTGATTTTCGGCTTCACCCCAAAAAGGAAAGACATCAGCCATTCAAATGCGCACACCAAAATGCCTTTATGGCTGCGCACATTCAGGTCAATCAGCTTTATCTCCCAATCCTTTGGAAGCATGGCGGCCAAGGTCATCAGTGCGAGCGGCGGGAAAGCCGCTTTTGCTCCGATAAACTTCAGGGCGTGCCTGAAGCTCCAGTAAGTGTCTTCAAACCTCGGCGAAATGAAAAGTGCTCGCTTCTGCTCGTTTGTTTCTGGCTTCACGCCAAAAACTGCGCAGACCAGCCACTTCCATGTCCGCAGCCAAAGGCTTTTTTGGTTCTGCACTTTCAGGTTAGCTACCATCTGTTCTTTCTCCTATTATTAGTCCGGCTGAAGCCGGATTGTTTGACAAGGTTCAGTAAAATAAAATTGCTTTTTTATAATATATCACATCTAAATCCCTTTGACAAACAAGAATAAACCTGATAAGATGGCTTTATTATATCGCTATGCTAAATTAAAATTAAAATTTATATCGCTACGCTACGTAAACTTATGGCAATAACAAAATCAGCTAAAAAAGCAATCAGACAATCGGCCGCCAGAAAAGAGCACAACGTTGTCTACAAAGACAAAATAAAATCTCTTATAAAAGAGGCCCGGGCTTTAGTTCTGGCAAAAAAAATAACAGAAGCCAAACAGCTCCTGCCAAATATCTACCAGGCATTAGACAAAGCAGCCAAGGTTGGTGTGATTAAAAAAAATAATGCCTCAAGGCGCAAGTCACGTCTCACCAAACTTATTGATAAAAAAGTTTAGATTTCTGCTGAAAGCAAGTCCAGTGCTGTTTCTGCTTCAATTTTCCCTGTTTTAACATCTAAATCTGCCTGAAAAATTCTCTGGTAGATTTTTTTTAATTGCTCAACTGAAAATTGATTGCACAGATAAAAACTTTTTTGAACTACAAAAGGGTGAAGTCCGGATTTTTTTGCTATCGCGCCATATGGATGTTTGCCTTGCAGCTCTTTTATAATCAAAAGATTTTTAAATTGGTAGGCAATCATTGAAAGCAAATAAAGCGGCGCATCTCCGCCATCAAGGTGTTTGTGCAATAAAGATAATGCCTGCTTTTTATTTTTTGAGGCCAATGCGTCAATGGTTTTGAAAATATCGTTTTCAATATTTGGCTTTACCAGCAACTCAACGTCTTCTTTTCTAATTATGCCTCCATTTTTATTGCCTAGCGGAGCGATATAATTTGATAATTTATTTATCTCATTTGCCATCTGCCACAAATCATTTTTTACAAAATCCACCAGTAAATTTAACGCATCTGGGTTTATCTTTATTCGATTTTTTTCGAATTCATTTAATATCCATTTTTTCAAATTAGCTGGAGTCAAACATTCAAATTCCTGGCATTTGGCATATTTTTGCAACGATTTAAAAAGTTTTGTCCGCTGGTCAGCCGCGCAATTTTCGTAAATTACAACAATATCCTTCAACTCTTCCAAATTTTTTATATTTCCCAAAAAGTCATCCTGAAATTTTGCATCGCCAAAAACATTTTTTAAAATTATTAATTTTTTTTCAGCGAACATTGAGGTAATTTTAAAATTGCTGTAAAAATCCTTAAAATCCGACCCAGTTGCATCCGCATAAATTAAATTCAGCCCGCTTTTGTGGACTTTTTTGTATCCTTCAATTATTTCCTCCAACTTCTTTTTCGACCTATATGAATCCTCGCCGTACAAAAAATAAATCATCTTTTCTATAATTTTTGGCAATTTGGGCAAAAAAATGCGCTGCGCTGGCCGACTTTTAAGCGTTTAATTTTTGTTCCGCAACGGCTACATTTTTGGTTTTCTCTTCTATAAACTTTTCTCTCGTCGTCAAAGTCGCCTTTGCTGCCATCTGGCTTTCTGTAATCAGAAAAACTTTCCCCTCCCAATTTTACTCCAAGTTCTAAGACATTTTTTATCGCCTGGTAAAGCAATTTTAACTCTTTTTCGCTTAACTTTGCAATATTTTTTTCAGGATGTATTTTTGCCTGCCACAAAATTTCCGAAGAATAAATATTTCCAATTCCGGCAATTATTTCTGGGTTCATCAAGACCTGTTTTATCCGTCCTTTTTTATTTTTTAAAATTTCTTTAAATTTTTCAAAGGTAAAACTTTTTTCCAGTGGTTCAGGTCCTAAATTTTTAAATTCCTTTGAATTTAACAAGTCATCGGTTTTCCATAATTCAACCTTGGCAAATTTTCTGGCGTCAGAAAGCGCCAACATTTTTTGGTTATCCAAAAAGAATATCAAATGCAAAAATCTGTTATACGGGTCGTTCAGCGAACTTTTTTCATCTGTTGGTTTCCACATTCCATTTTTTTGCTCCCATTTTCCAACCAGCAAGTGCCCGGTCATCTTTTGATGCACTAAAAGGGAATGATTATCAGACAAATCAAAAATAATATTTTTTGCCCGTCGCCAAATTTTTTTAATTTTTTTACCTTTTATCTCTTTTTTAAAAACTTCAAAATCATTCGCTCTTTTAATAATTTTTTTCCAGTCAGACCAGACATCAACAAAGGCCCGATTAAGGACCTCTGATTTCAAACCTTTTACAGTTGTTTCAACTTCGGGAAGTTCTGGCATAATTAAAATTTTTCAATACTATTTTTATTGGTCCTTGCTCTCCCTATTTTTGATTTTATATCATCAAGTTCTTTTTTCAGCTGGCTTGTTTCTATTTCCTTATTTTTTGTTTCTGCTACTAATCTTTCTAACTCTATGGTCCTATTTTTTACTTTCTGCTCCAATGCATTTATCGTTTCTTCCAGCTCTTCTGTTCTGGCTTTTACTTTTATGCCGACAGATTTTTCTGTATCTGCTTCCTGGGCATGGCTTGCTTGAAGTTCTTCGGCTATTTTGTTGAAAACGTTGGCTAACTCCGAGAGCTCGTCTTTGGTTTCTAAATAAGCTCTGCTGGACAAATTTCCCTTGCTTAACTCTGTTGCTCTATCCAACAATTTTTTAATAGGAGAACTAAGGTTTTGGCCAGCGGCAAAACCGAAAAAAAATACAAAAATAGTAAAAATCAAAAGAACAATGTAAAAGCTTGGTTCCAATTGCGCATAATCAATAGCTATAAAAACAGCAATAGAAAAAAGTCCGACTAAAATTATGGGAATTGCTATTTTTGATGTAAGTTTGCTCATGTTTTTTGAGGTAAACGATTAATTAATGAATTAAATTCTAATTGATATAATTTTTTTTCAACTTCTGCTTTGTCAAAATTGCCAAATTGGCAGTCATCAATTTTAAAATCAATATCGCAGTCCTTTTTCATTTCAACCAGTTCACGCGACAAAAATGCCGTTTCTTTATTTTGTTTCAATGCCTCTTTTACTTTTGGCTTCAAAACAGCTGTGTCTGTTGAAAGTTCGCCATACAAATTTTTTATACTGCCATATTTTTGTATAATTTCAGCTGCGGTTTTTTTGCCAATGCCTTCAACCCCGGGAATATTATCTGACGGGTCTCCGGTCAACGCCTTAAAATCATTCATCTGTTCTGGTTTTACCCCAAATCTTTCTTCTACCTTATTTATATCATAAATTATTGTATCTTTGATACCCTTGCCAAGTGTATAAACTTTTACCTTGTCGTTTACCAATTGCAAGCTATCCATGTCGCCGGTCAAAATATAAATCTCAAAATCTTTTGGAGTAAGCTGACAAATTGTGGCAATCAAATCATCTGCCTCAACTCCGTCTTTTGTAAAAACAGGAATTTTAAAACTTTCCAGAACTTCTTTTGCAATTGGAATTTGCGAAACAATTCCAGAAGGCGTCAGCGGACGCTGCGCTTTATAATTTTCAAATTTTTCGTGGCGGAATGTTTTTGCTTTGGTATCAAAACAGGCAACAATATGAGTTGGCTGCAAGTCCTTTATTGCCTTAAACAAAGTCAGTAAAAATCCGTAAACAGCTCCGGTTTCCTGCCCGGATTTTGTCGTTAGCGGCGGCAATGCATGAAACGCCCGGTGCAGCAGCGCATTTGAATCAATAATAATTAGTCGCTTTTCCATCTTTTATAATATCACATTTAAAAATTTATTTCCCTCCTGGTTTTATCAACAAATTTAAAATCAATAAAAATTGTTGTTTTTGGGAGAACTTTTTTAATTTTTTCTGGCCATTCTATTGCCACAATATTTTTTGGGTCAGAAATTATTTTTTTAAAATCTAATTCCAAAATATCTTTTTCATCTTTTAGTCGGTAACAATCTATGTGGTAAAAATTTTTAAATTTTTTCATAATCACAAAAGTCGGACTGGTAATTTTTTCTTTAATTCCCAAACCCTTGGCAAAGCCCTGCAAAAAGGTTGTTTTACCACTGCCCAAATTTCCTTTCAAACCTAAAACCACCGCACCCTTCTTTGCCGGCAATTTTAAAATTTGCTTAGCGAAATTTTCTCCCAATTTTTGGGTTTGCTTATAGCTTTTTGTTGTGTATAACTTTTCCACTTGCATTATTTTTTAAATTCGTTTAGGGTATTTTAATGGAAAACATTATCGAATCAAAACAACTTATCAGTGACGCTAAAAATATCTATCTCATTCCTTCTCAAGAGCCAGAGGCAGTCGCCTTAACATTGGCTCTTTTTTATACTTTAAAGGACTTGGGCAAAAATGTAAACTTGATAATAGAAACTCTGCCAGAAAATCTTAAATTTTTAACTCCGTCGCTGGATTTTATTTCTTACCCAAAAAACTTTGTAATTTCAATACCCAATAAGGTTGCTGGCATATCCCAGGTCTTCTATGAAAAAAATGACGAGGCATTAAAGATACATTTAACCCTGGAAAATGGTAATATAAAGAAAGAAAACATCGCTTTTTATTTTGCCGAAGCAAAGCCCGACTTGATTATAACTTTGGGCATAAAGGATTATTCGCAGGAATTGTCAGACAAATTAAATTCTTTTGGATTTTTGCTGGACTCGCCGATTTTAAACATAGACAATGTGAAAGAAAATAAAAAATTTGGTAAAATTAATTTGCTGGAGGATTTTTCCTTAACAGAAATAATTTTTAATTTAACAAAGGATTTAAATGCAGGTTTAATTAAAAAAGAATTAGCCACCTGCCTCTTGTCAGGAATTGTAATTGAGACAGAAAATTTCAAAAAAAATATAACTGCTGAAATTTTTGAAATTGCCGGAGGTTTGATGAAAAATGGCGCTGATTTAAAGCAAATAATAAATAATATTTACAAATAGCATGGAAGAAAATAAAAAATTATTGGGAGCCGTAGCAATTTCTCCAAAAATTATTGGAGAAGTGCAGGCGCAAGTAAAAGATATTTCTGGCTTTAAAAAGAAAATTGAAGAATATCTTTTGCAAAATGTCACAGAGCTTTTGGATGTCATTCTGTATGGCGCCATAACTCTTGACACTTCTGATATTCACATTGAACCGCAGGAGGAAGAGGCGCGGCTGAGAGTGAGATTGGACGGCATCTTACAAGATGTTGTTTTTTTTGACCAAAATGCCTACCATCATTTAATTTCCCGGTTAAAACTTCTTTCAAAATTAAAATTAAATGTTACAGACAAACCGCAGGACGGCAGATTTACAATTGGAATTAATGATTTGTTGATTGAAGTAAGAACTTCCAGTTTGCCGGCAGAATATGGAGAATCAATTGTGATGAGAATTTTAAATCCGAAAAGTTTGATAAATTTGGAGGACTTGGGATTAAGAGATGATTTGTATAAAACATTTCAAAAAGAAATTACAAAACCCAATGGAATGATAATTGTTACAGGTCCCACGGGTTCTGGAAAGACAACAACTCTTTATGCTTTTTTGAAAAAAATTCAAAATCCTGAAATTAAAATCATTACAATTGAAGACCCAATCGAATATCACTTGAAAGGAACTTCGCAAACGCAGGTAATGCCTGAGAAAGGTTACACTTTTGCTGACGGGCTTCGTTCTATTGTAAGGCAAGACCCTGACGTTATCCTGGTCGGTGAAATCAGAGACCTTGAGACAGCCAAAATAGCCCTGCAAGCGTCTTTGACAGGCCATTTGGTGCTTTCTACCTTGCACACAAATGATGCAGCAGGAACCATTCCACGGCTTGTGGACCTTGGCGTAGATGTTTCTTCAATTGCATCTGGCTTAAAAATGGCAGTGGCACAACGTTTAGTCAGAAAGGTCTGCAAAAAATGTTCAACGCTTGTAAAACCAACTGCCAGTCAATTAACAGAAATAAAAAAAGGGTTAAAATCCTTGCCAAAAAATATAAAAATTCCTGATTTAGAAAAAATACAAATCGCAAAAATAAAAGACGGCGGATGCCCGGTTTGCAACTTTACAGGATACAAAGGCAGGCAGGGTTTGTTTGAAGCATTTTTGGTTGACTCTGAAATGGAAAAATTTATTTTGACCAATCCGCCGGTTTCATCAGTGCGCGAGTTGGCCATAAAAAAGGGAATGATAACAATGTACCAATCCGGTTTAATAGATATTGCCGAAGCTAAAACAACATTTGAAGAAGTCGCCCGAGTTGTTGAAGAAGAGGAAGAAAAAGAATCTATGGCAGAAGCCACAAAAATTGTAAATTGAAATTTTTGTAAAAGAAAATCCCTGGTAGCGCTGCCACCAGAGATTGATAAACTCGACGGGAAACATTTCCGTCAGTTGCGCTTGAAACGAAAGCCGAACTGCGGATTTTGTTCTCTCCGCCATGCATATTCTCCCTCAGCGGAGTGGATTAAGCCCTCCCTGCCACATGCCTTCAAAATGAAATGAAGCGGAATTGTGAGCGGCGAGGTAGCCACCAAAACAATCACCGCAAAAAGGCCGAGCAAGACGATGAAAACCCACTTAGCAATGGGATTTCCGATTTCTTCCCCAAAAAACCATGCACGCATCATGACGATTCTCCCGCCCTAAAGGACAAAGAACTGGGTAAAACGGCTCTGGAGTTGGAGGTAATTTTTATGTCTGGGACATAAAGAAAGATTTTTCTGAGGAATAATCGAGCCGGAGCAAGATTATCCGAAACTGAGAAAAATCCAAATAAATACCTCCAACTCCAGAGCCGTTTCCATATCTGGGTTTGTATATTATTTAATACGTAAAAAACGTATAATTAGCCCGATGCATCAATATCTTCAATATTAGCATCTTTTAAGGTATATGTCAACCCTTTTAGACAAAAAAATTAATAAAGAAGATGAAGTGCTGGATTCTACTTTAAGGCCAAAAAAATGGTCTGATTATGTTGGCCAGGAAAAAATTAAAGAAAATATCAGAATAATTTTGACCGCGGCAAAAAAAAGAGGTCAAGTGCCAGACCATTTGCTGCTTTACGGAAACTCGGGGTTGGGAAAAACAACTTTGGCAAACTTAATTGCCTTGGAAATGGGCAAAGAAATTCGCGTAACTTCCGGTCCGGCAATTGAAAGAGCCGGCGACCTGGCTGCAATTTTAACAAACTTAAACGAGGGCGATGTTTTGTTTGTTGACGAAATCCACAGAATTAGCCGAACCGTTGAAGAATATATTTATCCTGCAATGGAGGATTACAAGCTGAATTTAATTTTGGGCAAAGGACCCATGGCGCGCACAATGGAATTAAAATTGCCAAAATTCACTTTAATCGGCGCCACCACTAGACCGGCATTATTGTCTGCGCCATTACGCAACAGATTTGGCGCAACGTTTCAATTAAATTTTTACACAAAAGAAGACATTGAAAAAATTATTGAAAGGTCAGCTAAACTTTTGAATATAGAAATTGAGCCCGATGCGATAAAAATAATCGCAATAAGGTCAAGGTTTACTCCGCGAGTTGCAAACCGGCTTTTAAAAAGAGTTCGCGATTTTGCCGAAGTCGAGCATGACGGAAAAATAACAAAAGCAATTACAGAACACGCTTTGAATTTTTTGGAGGTTGACCATGCTGGTTTGGATTCGGGCGACAAAAGAATTTTGCTTGCCTTAATAGAAAAATTTAATGGGGGACCAGCCGGTTTGCAAAGTTTAGCAGCAGCCGCGCAAGAAGAAGAAGACACAATTTTAGACATTTACGAACCCTATTTAATGCAGTGCGGTTTCATTGAACGCACCCCCAAAGGCCGAGTAGCCAGTCGCCTCGCCTACGAACATTTGGGCCTTCTCCACATGCGAAAACAATTATTATAAAAAGCGTATCAATTTCGCTATTTGATACGCTTTTTTATTACAACAAAAAAAGCTGCTCACCCGGAGGCAAGCAGCCTGCTACATATTGCACGTTTCAGATTTCTCCGAAACTAGATATGACTGCCGATTAGGCCGAAAAGCTGGGCTACATACCTGTCAATCCTACTGCGATTGCTTGGCTTGGCTCTGATGGCCTTAACCAAGCGGATTAAGCTTCTGGTCCGCAGAATTGCTGCCTCGAACTGCCAGAGAGTCTCAACAAATGCGATCCTTTGCTCGTTAAGACTCTTTGAGTGATCCATGTCCATGGAAATGACCACGGTTTTGGCGTTCGGCAGACACGCTATTTTAAGTATGTATAAGCGAACCTGACCGCCATGCCAGGTGCTTTCACCGTTCCACCACGTATACCCACATTCTGTCAGCCGCGGTAAAAGAGCATTGGTGTGTTCAACCTCAACTCTCACGAGTTGAAACTCATCCATGCCCCACATTTTCCAGGCCGAGTTTTCGGGGCAACTAGTGCCCATCTTCTCTCCTGTAAAGTGCGCCTCCCAGTCCGCATGAACACTCTCCAGCACCAGAACGTTGCCTTGGCGTTTACACTCATAGCTCATAAATCTTCCTCCAAAACTCTTTTGCTGAGTCCTGCAAAGAAGATCTTCCACTTTGCCCTCCGGAATTTCCGGGGACGCTCGATAAAAATAGCGTAACGTCTTCACAACACACCTCCATCAGCAAAAGCTGAAAAGAACAATCAGCGTTTGATTGGCACGCCGAAAAGCCATACTCCAATTTATAACTGCGTATAACTTTTGTCAATAAAAAACCGCTTTGCAGCGGCTTATTTTTTTTAAATAAATCGCGTGATGAGAAAAATTAAAAGTGTGCCAAGGATTGTGAGACCCATTAGTTTGTAGGAACTTTGTTCTGCGTGGGCTTCGGGGAGAATATCACTGGCGCCGATGTAAAGCAAGAAGCCAGCGAAGAATCCTAGGTACAAAACCAAAAAGTGCGGGGAGACGGTAAAAAATAAAGTTGAGGCAGCTCCCAAAACCGGAGTGACGGCATCCAAAAATAAAAATGCTTTTGATTTTTTGTCTGTGTTTTTGTTTGCAAGCATCAAAGTTATTGTGTTCATGCCGTCTGTAAAATCATGTGAAATAACTGCAATTGCAACCAAAATTCCAATTGCCGGATTTACCTGAAAACCCAAACCAATTCCAACTCCGTCCATAAAACTATGGCCTGCCAAAGCCAATGCCGAGGCAACTCCAATGTGCGGATGTTTGTGAGCCACGCAATTTTCTTCATGGCAATGATAAATCAAAATGCTTTTTTCTAAAATGTGAAAAATTAAAAAACCAACAACCAAGGCAATCATCGGCTCAACCGAATTAAAATTGTATGTCTTAATCTGCTCAATAATTTCGGGAAAAATATCGAAAGTTACAACACCCAGCAAAACACCGGCAGCAAAAGCCATAATGTAATGTATTTTGCCTTTGTTTTTTATGGCAAAAATTCCACCCAAAAAAGTGGAAACAAAAGTTAATAGCGAAACGATTATTGGTATAAAATTCATATTATTTGCCGCCTTTCTTCCATTTTACACTTTTTAATATGGGCGCGTAAATATCCTTGTCGATATTTATTTCCAATAAATTGATTTTGCTGCTTATTTCAAAATTAATTTCTCCTGCGTCTTCTATTACAGCAATTGGGGTTTGCTCTGCTCCTTCGCCCATTTCATAAACAGCCGCAGCTGCCAATGAGTCAACAATGTTTGTCTGAGACATTTTTAATTTTCTGCCAAAAATATCTTTTTTATTGCGGTAGTCGCGCAATGGATAAAAACCATAATAAGAAATTCCAATGCCCATAATTCCATTTCTCAGTGGAGTTGTGTGGCTGTCGGAAATTATTATTCCTAGTTCTTTCAATTTAAATTCTTTTTTAATAAAATTGTAAATTTTTTTTGCAGATGCAAACGGATTTTTTGGCCATAAAATATAACATCCATTGGCGTTGCTTTCATCAATTCCTGAAGTTGGAATTAAAATATTATTTTTAATGGTCAGCATTACATCATATTCTGATGATATTTTATCAAGATAAAAATTCGTTTCTTTTTTTATCAATTCATCTTTGTTGATTTTTTTATCAATTTTTATACATCGTCCCTCCCAAATGGAAACCACTTTTGAAGTGATGATAATTATTGATTTTTCTTTTAGCTTAAACTTAAAAAAACTTTGCTTTATCACAGAAAGCAAATCATCTTTTGGAGGAATTAACGGCCGAGTTTTAATTGCTCTTACCAGCATTAAACAAAAGTTCTTTTTTAACAAACGGCTTAAAAGATGAGGCAAATTTAAAGTTGGTAATTTTATCTAAAACAAAATTAAATACAAAACAACTTATCCAAATTCCCAATGTAAAGACACCTCTTTCAACAAATACAACTGGTATTAAAGCCATCCAAATTGCCGGAGTCAAGCCAAATGCATATAGAAAAAATATTGAGCCAACTGCGTGCGCTGTGAATGTGGCGCCCAGACAATTAAAAATGAGCCGCTTTTTTCCAAAGGTGGCAAAAAAGGGAATTAACCAAATTAAAGAGTACATCCATGCCTGCCTTCCAATGGGATTTAATATAAACAGCAAAATGCAAATTGGAAAAATAATTGCTGTCCACTTTTGCTTTATTCCAAAATATACAGCAGCCAACATTGGAGGCAGAACCAAAGCTAATGTTAAAAAATTTAATGCCTTATGGAAAAAAATTATGTTAAAGCCATAAACAACAAAAGCGGAAATGGCGCCCAAAACCGGACCCAAAAACATTCCGCCAATAGGTCCTAAAAGTTCGAATAGAGTAAAATTTTGGGTTGAACCCACAATGCGGTCAATGGAAATTTGAAAAGCCGCCAGCCCTAAAATTATAAAAATTATTGAAAATAAAATTTTACGGTTCATTTTTTTAAAAAAATTAATTGTATTGGTACTTTCTTTTATACTACTTTTATAATAAAATACAACAAAACCAGCCTCGTCCAGACCCTTAAATTAAAAAACATAAGGATAATTCCTTATGTTTTTTTGCGCTCTAAAATTATAACAATCGAATTAAAATTTGAATAAGTATTTTATAAAATCAGTGATATTAAGAAATATAAAACTGCCAAGCGAATTTACATTCAAAATTTTTGACCCTTGCGGCAACGCACCTGGCGACCGGGTTAAAGTTTGAATAAGTGTTTTAAAAAAATTAGTAATAGTTTTCTTTAGCTGAGACAATTGATCAGGAAGAAAACCAGTTGTTGGTTTAACTGGAGGGGTAGGCAGATTTACGCTGGTAGTTTTTGACCCTTGCGGCAACGCACCTGGCGCCTTTTTCGGAGCTGACTCAGCATAAGATATCTGTTGTCCAGATTGCTGCTGGCTTCCAGAAAGGCCGGCAAGCTGTTGGCTAATAGCAGCTAGCTGGCTGCCAATTTTATCCAGGAGGTCAACAGCAGGACCGGTAACCTGTTGACTAATAGCAGCTAACTGGCTGCCAATTTGATTCAGGAGGCCTGCGGATCCGCTTGCTGACCCAATACTAGTAACGCTAGGAATATTGTAACTGCCCGTAACCAGACCACCGCCGCTGGTCAAAGTTATTGGAGCAGTTGGAGTAATAGTGACCACAGGCAATTTTGTTAAATAAAGCAATCCCGACTTATAAATAAAATCTTGGCTGGTGCCGCTTCCAGGGGCTGTCTGTCCGATATTTGAAAGATATTGGAAATCCCCAGAGGCAGATTGGCTGCCTCCGCTTACAATAACCGGATCACGTAAAATAAAATGCGAGCTGGAATAATCCACAGCCCTTAAAAGAATAAAGTTCGGGCATAAAAAAAACAAAAGTAGGGTAATTACAATAAAAAATATATCTTTTCTCACGGATTTTTTGTTGTTGTTTGTGTAGTTGATGGTGCTGTTGTTTGTGTAGATGATGTTGACGGCGTTGTCGCTGATGACTGCGTGTTGCCGATATTAATTGGCGCAACATTTATTATCATATTGCTGCTAGGCCTGTACAAAATTGCTTCTTTTGCATTTGTGTAAATTAATATCTGGTCTCCTTTCTGGGAATTATTAAAAAATGCCTGGTCTTTTAAAAGCTTGGGGTCTGTAACTGTAGCAATCGTCGGTGTCTCTCCTTGCGGAAGCAAAATCAAACGAGATACTCTTGCAACTATTTCTTTGGCTTGTTGCTGGGCAATTTCTTGAGGATTTTTCCTGAGTTCGGCATTTTGCAGATAAAAATAAACTGCTGCACTTATTGCAAGAACAAGCACGACAAAAAGTAAAACTACAATTACAGCGGTCGCTCTCTTCTTGGAAACTTTATTGTCTTGGGTAAAAATTGTTTCTTTTGGCATAATAAAATTTTATGTTTTTATTAAAATTACTATTGGATTTGTAATAATTATTGACCAGAAGTTGAACTTGAGTCAGCTGTCGGAGCCGGAGTAGAAACCGAATCAGAAGTTGAACTAGAATCAGTTGTTGCTGGCGGAGTGGTTACAGATGAGTCCGTATCTGTCGCAGATGAATCTGTGGCAGGCGGAGGGGAAACCGAATCAGGAGTCGAACTAGAATCAGTTGTTGCTGGCGGAGTGGTTACAGATGAGTCCGTATCTGTCGCAGATGAATCTGTGGCAGGCGGAGGGGAAACCGAATCAGAAGTTGAACTTGAGTCAACTGTCGGAACCGAAGCAGAGACCGAAGCTGTATTGATAGAGTTTTGGCTTGGAAGCATTTGGAGTATTTGGTCAATCTGGGTTTTATTAACACATGTTTCTCCTCCATTATTTGCATCGCCAACACAAAACGTTTTTTGATGAGTTTTATTTGCAAATACTTCATCAAAATATCCACGGATTGATGTCACGCGAGCAGCGACAAAATTAGTAAGAAACTGATTTCCATTGGTAATGTCAGCTGTTATAATTGCAACTGGATCTTTGGGTGATTCTGCTTGAATATCAGCAACTAAAGTAGCAAGTCCGGGAGTATCTTTGATAGCAAAGCTGCCGAGAAGTCCTTGCTGGTCTTGAACGGCTTTGACAATAAGCGGAGTCACGCGGCCATAATCAACTTCCCATGTATTGGTAACGCCAGGAATGTATGGGTCTGTGCCATTATCGCCCTTAGTAACAGCATAGGGATACACGGGGTACAAATCTTGGGCAATAAAACCACTATCAGGAGTGCCGCTTGTATTCCATGTAAAATCTTTTACGCCTATCTTCATAAGATCAGTTAAACCAAGGTGCGTATCTACAATATTGCTCTTGAGTCTGGCGTCAGAAGTAGTAGCAAAGGCAGTAGTTGTGGTGTTAGTATTATTAATGCTTCCTATTTCGGTTGTTCCGTCGGCAGCGGTAAAACGTATGTAGCGCAGAGTAGTTTGAGTTGCTGAAGGCATCGCAATCAGGATTCCTGAGGTTGTTGTTGTCGAAGTGCCGGCTTCGGCAACACCTGTAAGGAGTATTTTAATAGCGGCAGAGCCCGAAGTCATGGCAGCGGTATCAGTTATAGCAAGCGCTGTGCCTCCAGTAGTGACATCGGCAATTTGAACTCCATATCCTGTGTGAGTACCGGCGAAATTGAAAAGCACTCCGCCACTCGTGGCGAAGGTGGTGCCGAGGTTACCGGTTGAAGCATCGCTTAATTTAATGCCTTGCATCAATTGTCCGGTGCCGGCAAGGTTGATATTAAGGGCAGAGCCAGTTGAGCCAACAGTATTAGCGGCAGAGGCATTGATGTTTACTAATTGCCCAGTAAAGCTACCCATGATACCCGATTCTGTGACATCCAAGAGCGAACCAATGTTTGTTCCAGCAGTGGTAAGGCCGGTGGAAGAGGAAGCGATAGAGAGACCCTTACCTGTTGTAAGGGCGTTCATGGCTATTGCTTCGCCGGTACCGACAGTAGAAGAGTTTGCGGTGATGACAAAGAACTGGCTGCCAACGCCAGTGGTTGCAGAAGAGGTGATGCTAGCCAAAGTGCCAGTGTAGAGGGTGGTAGTACCGGTCTGAGAAATGTTAAAGGCAGTGTCAGTTGCTTGTGCCGCATTGGAAGCAACGATGTTGACTATCGTGCCTGTGCCAGTAAGGCCGGTGGCGCTGACGTTGAGTAGTCCTACGTTGGAAGTTGAAGTGTAGGCGCCGGTGGCAACAATATTAACCACGCCATTGGTTGCCACAGCGCTGGTTGTTCCTGTGCTCACTGTCAGTAAGCTTCCTGAGGTAAGGCCAGTGGAAGTGGAATTGATAGTAAGGCCAGTGCCTGTTGTAAGGGCATTCATCGCGATGCTTTCTCCTGTGCCAATGGTAGAAGCATTGGCTTGGATACCGAGGAATGTGGCAGCGCCGGTGGTTGCGGAAGAGGTGATGCTGGCCAGAGTGCCGGTGTAGCTTGTGGTAACCCCTGTCTGAGAAATGTTAAAGGCGGTATTAGTAGCTTGTGTTCCGCTGGAATCAGCGATGTTGACCATGGTGCCTGTACTAGTAAGGGAGTTCGCCTGGACGTTGAGCAGACCTGTGTTGGAAGTTGAAGTGTAATTACCAGTAGCAACAATGTTGACCACGCCATTGGTTGCCACAGCGCTGGTTGTTCCTGTGCTCACTGTCAGCAAGCTTCCTGAGGTAAGAGCGGTGGAAGTGGAAGAGATATTAAGGCCAATGCCTGTGGCTAAAAGATTACCAGAAATTGATGCAATTGTGCCAGCGGTTGTGGCGGGAGCGCTGACGTTGAGCAGGCCGCCGGTTCCCGTGTAAACGCCAGCAGCGCTGATTTGAACTAAGCCGCTGCCTATGGCGGCTGTTGTAGTTGGGCCAACAATGTTCAAGGCGCCTCCTGAGGTCAACACTGCTGCGCCGTTAACGTTGATGTTTTCAGCAAAGCCAGTTGTTAAGCCAGCAGCATTTATAGTTAGCAAGCCAGTGGTGGTCTGGGCAGCTGCAGCTGTTAAGGTTAAAAGGTTTCCGGTGGTCAGCATGGTAGCAGTATCGGAAATAGAGGCCAAAGTTCCGAGAGTAGTGGCGTTATCCTGGACATCCAGCAAACCCCCGGAGCCAGCTGTGGTCGTGAGGTTGCCAGCAGCAGTAATTTGAACTAAGCCGGCGTTGTTAGAGATGGGGGCTGCTCCAGTTGGACCAGTAACTAATAATCCTGCTCCGGTAGTTAGAGAAGTGGCGCCGCCAGCAGTAATGCTTAAAGCGTTGCCGGTAGCAAGAAGAGCACCGGAAATTGACGCAATGGTGCCAGCGGTTGTGGCGGGAGCGCTGACGTTGAGCAGGCCGCCGGTTCCCGTATAAATACCCGCAGCGCTGATGCTAACCAGTCCAGCGCCACCAGTAAGGTTGGCTGCTCCAGTTGGACCAACAATATTCAGAGCGCCTCCCGTGGTCAAAACATTTGTACCGTTAACATTGATGTTTTCAGCATATCCGCCTACCAGGCCAGCAGCATTTATAGTTAGCAGACCCGTGGTGGAGGTGGCGCCAGAGGCGGCT
>JBEKVX010000013.1:0-17873 GCA_049513595.1 Candidatus Staskawiczbacteria bacterium
AAGGAATGCCATCTCTAAAATTTTTATGTTATTGGGCATTAGATGGCCATTTTTCAACCATTAATAATTTTTTATTTTTAACGGGCAGCATCGACCAAATTTCTTCGGTGATAAACGGTATGAACGGATGCAGAACTTTCAGTAAAGTTACGAGTTGTAGATAAAGTAAGGCCTGGGCGGAATTGACATTTTTATTTTCTAAGATTTTTTTCTTGGAGCGTTCAATGATTACATCTGCAAAAGTGTACCAGAAGTAATGGTACAGTTTTTCGGCCACAATGGAAAAACGGAATTCATCCATTTCTTTGGTGATTTCTTTTAATAAATCTTCCAATTCTTTTTGTGAAGCACTATCTTCTTCGTCTAATTTCGGCAAGTTTTCAAAATCCAGATCATTTGTCTTTTCTAAGACAAAACGCGAAGCGTTCCATATCTTGTTTGCAAATTTTCCATAGCCACGAATGTCATTTTCGTTTAATTTCAAATCGTTGCCCGGTGTATTGCCGACAACCATTGCCAAGCGCAGCGCGTCGTTGCCGTATTTGGCAATAATATTTAACGGATCAACTGCTTTGTCTCCCATCGACTTGGACATTTTTTTGCCATCGGCGGTGCGAACCATTCCGTGAAAATAAACATTTTTAAATGCAACGAATGTTTTGTAAAAAATAAATCGCTTACAAATTTTCAGGAATGCGAGGTTTATTCGCGGGTTGTGGGATACATCAGACCAGTCCAGCAATGGCATAAAGGCAAAAAACAAGAGTATGGCGAGAGGCAAGAATTTAAAATACCAGGAGAACCTTGCTGCTAGTTAAAAATAAATAATGTCCCTAAAAAAAATGAAATTAAAATACGCAACAAAAAAAATTGATGACGCAAAAAAACAATGTGGAATTTGCGCGGCTGGATTTGAAATTTGGCTGAATAATTCAAGATTTAGCGAAGAAAGGAGGGAAAAAGTGAGCCAGCATCTTTTGAAATATTGTCCGGTTTGCGTCAGAGTCGGAGAAAAATAAAAATCAACAAAAACATGGAAAAATATATCGCTACGCTAAAATATAATTTGCCAAAGTTGCCATACGGATATAATGCTTTGGAACCATATATGTCCGCCGAGGTCTTAACTTTGCATCACGACAAGCATCATGCTGCTTATGTAAATGCGGCAAATGCTTTGCTGGAGAAAATTGAGGTGGCAAGAAAATCGGGAGAGGTAATTGATTTTAAATCGGTTTTAAAATCTTTATCATTTAACGTTGCCGGTCATATTTTGCACGAAACATTTTGGAAAATTATGGCACCCGAAAAATCTGGGAAAAATAAACCATCGGGAAAAATTTTGGCAGCAATTGAAAAAGAATTTGGCAGTTATGAAAGATTTAAAACAGAATTTTCGGAAACAGCAAAAAGCGTTGAGGGAAGCGGTTGGGCAATTTTGGCTTTTCACAAAGAACATGGAAATCTAAATATAATTCAGGTTGAAAAACACAATGTAAATTTTTATCCAGAGCAAACAATTTTGTTGTGCCTGGACGTTTGGGAGCACGCGTATTATTTGGATTACAAAAACGACCGCGCAAAATTTATAGAAAATTGGTGGAACGTTGTAAATTGGGACGAAGTGGAAAAAAGATTTTTAGAAATAAAAAAAAGCTAGGTTGAACCTAGCAAACGACGAGCGGGGCGCGAAGCCCTGCTTTTGTTTTCAGATAGAGCAGGATCCTCCGCCGCTTCCGCTTTTGCTACCTGCCAGGCAGATTACAACGCACAGAAGGACGACGACGAGAGTGCCGAGAGCTACTACCAATACTTCCACGGAAAGGACTCCTTTGTTAGGGTTGTGGGGGACCGCGTCCTGCTTCACGCGGAGCAGGGTTCTGGCACAGTGCCGTCTTTTCTGCGCCTGACGAAGAAGCTGCCTATCGCCATGCAGAAGAATTCCGCGAAGGCGAAGACACCGCCTGCTACCCAGACGTCTTCGTAAGATTTTTGCGGGTAGGCCGTGAAGATCTTATTGTCCAGGGAGAACCGGCCAATTTTGACAATTCCGGATTTGCTCCAGAGGTCGCTGGGGTGGCGGTATTCGGCTTCCTTGAGAACAAGTACGCCGGGATTGGCGGGATCACGCCTGAAGAAATCGAAGCTCACGTACGAGTCGCCCTTATGATACTGCACGAGCTCGTCAATGTTGGTGCCCGGCGGTGTAGAGATGGGGCCTTGGCTCGGAGAGGTCACTTCCATGAACACGGTGTTGGCAGGAAGTTTGGAAAAGTCGATGGTGGCGGGCTCCGGCACCGGCAGGTTGAAAAACCAGGTGAGGACCATCACAAAAGGTATGAACCCGAGCACACAGAGGACAAGACAAATTGTCTGTCTCATGGAAAGGACTCCTTAGTGAGGAGGTGTAGGGATTGTAAAAGGGCCAAGTGTCCAATACTCCTGGCCCACGTGTTTTTAATATTATGCGAAGGCTATAAAATTGTCAACGTTTTGTTGCAGAAAATTTAATTTATGGTAATCTTTGGATAATGCAGTTGTTCTGCAGATTGTGTTCATTGAATCACTAACCAAACGAGGTAGCAAGTGGAAACGATAATCAAAATCATTGTGCGGCCCGTGTTCTGGCTTCTGCGGCAGTTGTTTCTGTCGTGCAGACTGGGAGCGTTGATTCACAACTGGATTTTCTATGCCGCAGACAGGTACGTTGGTCCTTCGCGGTTCGGAGCTTTCCGGGATAATCCCGAAGCTCGGAAGATCGCCCACAACGGGCGATGGAAAACTCAAACCACTATCGATTTTGTCAGGAAAAACTACAACCTCGACCCTCGCGTGAGGACCAGGATGATAGATAATTTTCTGGCACAGCGGAGTTTCGTTGGATTCTGGCGGCGCTGGAAATACAAGAGAAGGGGTCACACGGTTCCTTCCAACATTTACCTGAGCCCAACGTACCGGTGCAACTTGCGTTGCAATGGATGCTACGCAACTTGCCACGAGCAACGGAATGAACTTTCCACAGACGAAATCAGAATGGTTGCCGAAGAGCAGGAGCAGTTCGGTGCGCTTCACATAGTTGTACTGGGCGGCGAGCCGTTTTTGCGCGAGGACCTGTGGCAAATCTACGAGGAGTTCCCGACAACGGTCTTTGACGTTTTCACCAACGGCACTTTGCTTGGCGAAAAGGAAATCGCCAGGATTGCCGAGCTGGGAAACGTCAGGATTTTCATCAGCTTGGAAGGATTCCGGCAAACAACGGACCGGCGCAGAGGTGACGGAGTTTACAAAAAAGTAATGAACGCTTTGCAGCTTTGCCAAGAGGCGAAAATTTACTTTTGCGTTTCCGTTACCGTTTCGCAAGAGAATTTTGATGAAGTGACCAGCGAGGAGTTTGTGCGAATGCTCAACGGGTTTGGGGTTTTTGCCATCAACTATGTTCCATACATTGCGTGTGGTGAGAATCCAGGCGCGTTTTGCGAGCTGTCGGACGAACAAGTGGCCAAGCTGGGAGAGTGGGGCGAGCACATCCAAGACCGCTATCCCATTTTTCCGGTCATCGGCAGGGGCGGTTCGGGTATTGTGACGGCTTGTCCCGCAGCAGACAGCAAAATTCACATTACGGCCGATGGCGACATTGAGCCGTGTGTGTTCTGCCATTTCGCCGCAGACAATATCCGCAGCACAACAATTCTTGCGGCCATGAACTCTCCGTTCTTTAAGGAAGTTCGGTTGCTCAACAGAACAGGGATTTCCCGGTTCAATCCCTGCAAGGTCGGCAAGTCCGCTTTTCTTGCAGAAGAGTATGTGCTAACCGGGGCGCACCCAACAACCCGCCCTGTCTGATCGCGTCCGTCGGTTGCTATCCGTATTTTGTTTAAGACCCTTGTGTCATCGGCATTTGGGTTCTTTTTTTGTTGCTTTTTGGCGCATAATATATAGAATGATTAAATATGAAAGAGTTTTACGTAATCTGCGACAATATAAGAAGCTTGGAAAATATTGGGTCAATTTTTAGGACTGCTGATGCTCTGGGAGTATCAAAAATATTTTTGTGTGGAATTTCGGGATTTCCTCCCAATCACAAAATATCTAAAACAGCTTTGGGAGCCGAAGAAATAATTCCTTTTGAATATTGCAGGCAGATTGGCAGGTTGATTGATAAATTAAAAAGGTCTAAAATAAATATAATTGGTTTGGAGCAAGACAAAAAATCAATTTTTTATTTAAAGTTTAAGCCAAAATTTCCATGTGCGTTGATTGTGGGCAACGAAGTAAAGGGAATTTCAAAAAAAATATTAAAAAAGTGCGATAAAATAATTTATTTGCCTATGTCGGGGCAAAAAGAATCGCTAAATGTATCCGTGGCATTTGGCATTGCCGGATACGAAATAAATAAGTTTAGAAATTATTATTAAAAATAAAAATTATGTACGGAAATTATCAACAGTTTATAAATGTATTGGGATTTTCTGCAATGCCGGTGGGATTTACAATCTTGTTTGCTTTATTAGTGATTTGGTCTCTTGTTTGGAAGGGAATTGCTTTGTGGAAAGCAGCTCGCAGTAACCAAAACATTTGGTTTGTTGTGATGCTGGTTGTCAACACAATAGGAATATTAGAAATAATTTATATTTTCTTTTTCAATAAAAAGAAAAATATCCAAAAATAATTTTGTGAGGCAGACAACATTGTGTTTATTGATAAAAAAAGATAAAATTTTTTTGGCTATGAAAAAGAGGGGATTTGGCGCTGGGAGGTGGAACGGCACTGGCGGAAAATTTGATTTAGAAAAAGGCGACAAAAATATTTTGGATGCCGCAATTCGCGAAACCAAAGAGGAAATTGGCGTGGAAATTAAAAATCCGGAAAAAGTTGGTTTGTTCCATTTTAAATTTGCAAATAAAGAAGAATGGAATCAGGATGTATCTTTGTTTGTGGCTAAAGATTGGCGTGGCAGCCCAACAGAATCAGAGGAGATGATGCCCAAATGGTTTTCTTTTAATGAAATTCCATACAAAGATATGTGGCCAGACGATACGCATTGGTTGCCGCATATTTTGCAGGGAAAAAAATTGGAGGCAGATTTTCTTTTCGGAGACGGAGACAAAATATTGGACTATAATTTAAAAATCGTAGAAAAAATATAATAATATAACAAAAAAGCGGAGAGGTTATCTCCGTTTTTTAAATTGACTTTATCATATTAGGTGCTAATATAACTTTAAATTATTCTTGTCAGGGAACACTTGTTCCCGGGAATAATTTGCGTTTGTTCTTTTGATCTTTGTTTTTTCAAATCTGCCTTTGGCAGGGAGGAAAAGATGGCCGAAGACACTAGCGTTGTGATGAAGACCGAGGCTCATGGCTACACGCCTCGCAGAGGCAAAGTCCGCGACATCTACGACCTCGGCGACAAACTGCTGCTGGTCGCAACCGACCGCTTGTCGGCGCTGGACTGGGTTTTTCCCAACGGCATTCCGTCAAAAGGTCACGTGCTGACAAGCATCACCGAAGGATGGATTCGGCGGCTTGCCAGTTTGACCGAAGTGAATCACCTCGTGTCTACAGATCCGAGCACCTTTCCCAAGGTCTTTCAGCGCCCCGAGTTTGAGGGCAGATCCATGCTTTGCTGGAAAGCAGACAGGGTCTTTCCTTTCGAGTGCATCGTGCGCGGATACCTCGATGGTTCTGCCTGGGCTGAATACCAGAGGACCGGCTGGGTTTGCGGGATTCAGTTGCCCGAGGGCATTCAGAGGTGCGCCAAACTGGCGGAGCCGATTTTCACGCCCTCAACAAAGGCGGAAACCGGCCACGACGTGAACGTGCCGTTTGAAAGGATGCGGCAAGAGTTGGGTGCCCGCACCGCCAACCATCTGCGCGATTGGAGTTTGGAGATTTACGAGCATGCTCACGGATATGCTCTGGAGCGTGGAATCATCATCGCCGACACCAAGTTTGAGTTCGGCATGATGGACAGGCACCCCACGCTCATTGACGAGCTTCTCACTCCTGACTCCTCAAGGTTTTGGCCGGCTGATACCTATCGGCCTGGCGGACCTCAGCAGAGTTTGGACAAACAGCCGGTGCGCGACTGGCTCAATGGTCTGCCCGAGAGCGTGTGGGACAGAAAATCCTCGCCGCCGCCGCTGCCCGAAGAGCAAGTCAGAGCCACCCGCCAAAGATATCTGGCGATCCACCGCCTGTTGAACAACGGCAAAGGGCTGCAGTAGCCCAAGGCGATGCGAGCCGCGTTGCGCGTTCAGGGCCCCAATCTTGTGTTGGGGTTGTTTTTTTACATTCAAAAAAGTAAAATGAGATAATATTATTGAAATCAATTTTTATGTCGATATTCCAAATTTTAATTATTATATTTGGTTTGGCTCTTTTCGAAATTATTTCCAGCGTTGATAATGCAATTATTAATGCGCACGTTTTAAAGACACTTCCAGAAAAATATAAAAAGTTTTTTTTAACGTTCGGTCTTTTTATGGCGGTGGTTGTTGTGAGGGGAGTTCTGCCGTTTTTGATTGTTTGGCTGGCAAATCCTGCTTTTTCTTTTTTACAGGTGATTGGTTTTGTTTTCCATCCAACAAGCGATATTTCAAAGTCAGTTGAGCAGTCGCAGGCGCTTTTACTTTTGGGTGGCGGCATCTATTTGTTTTTAATATTTTTGAATTGGCTTTTTACAGAAGAAAAGAAGTATGCTTTTTTGGTGGAAGAATTTATACATAAGCAGTCAATTTGGTTTTATGCTTTTGCATCTTTATTTTTTTGTGTGGTTGTTTATTTTTCTGTAAAAGTAAATCCTATTTTGGCTTTGTCGGCTGCAATTGGCTCTACCGCATTTTTTGTCACAGACGGATTTAAAAAAAATGCCGAAGCAAAAGAAAAAGAATTATTGTCAGAACACATCGGAGCATTAAGCAAAATTTTGTATCTTGAAATTTTGGACGCCACATTTTCCATTGACGGAGTTATTGGCGCATTTGCTTTTACTATTTTTGTTCCTTTGATTTTTTTGGGAAATGGCTTGGGAGCATATGTGGTCAGGGAAATAACTGTGCGAGGAACAAATATGATTTCAAAGTTTGCTTATTTAAAAAATGGAGCCATGTATTCCATCGGAGTTTTAGGCGGCATGATGGTTCTGGAAGCGTTTGGCCATGGTTTTCCATTTTGGTTAGCCCCATTAAATACACTTTTGCTGTTAATAATATTTTTAGGACTTTCTATAAGAGAATTAAGAGACGCAGCAAAAAAGAAGAGCGGGGCTTGACGCGCATCTTTGAATTTGTTAAGATAAACCCGACGAAATTAGTCGGTTTTAAATTGCAATGAATATATCAAAAAAATCACAATATGGTTTGCGGGCGATGGTTTTTCTGGCAAAGAATTTTAAAAGTAAAAAATTTTCCTTGCTAAAAGATGTTTCTGAAAAAGAAGCTATTCCCTTTGATTTTTTGGAGAAAATATTATCTGATTTGGAAAAAACAAAATTAGTTAAAGGCAAAAAAGGAATTGGCGGAGGATATATTTTAGCCAAAAATCCAAAAAAAATTACGGCAAAGGACATTGTCGACCCATTGGAAAATACAACCGCGGTTGATTGCCGGTTTTGCGGAAAGTCCAGAAAATGTCTGACTAAAAATGTCTGGAGAAAAATTGATGTTGCGATAAATAAAACATTAAAATCAATAACATTAGCAGATTTAATACGATGAAAAAGATATATTTAGATTATGCTGCTACAACGCCGGTGGACAAAAGGGTTGAAAAAGAAATGCAGCCGTATTTTTCAGAAAAGTTTGGCAACACAATGTCATTGCATTCTTTTGGACAGGAGGCGAAACTTGCTTTAGAAAACAGCCGGCAGATTTTGGCTGACGCGATAAACGCCGATTTAAATGAAATTATTTTTACAAGCTCGGCAACCGAGAGCAACAATTTAGCTTTGAAAGGAATTGCTCTTGCTAATAAAAATAAAGGAAACCATATTATAATTTCTTCAATTGAACATCCCTGTATTGTCGAATCTGCTAAATGGCTGGAAAAATATGGATTCAAAATCACAAAAATTCCGGTTGATAAATTTGGTTTGGTAAATCCTGAAGATATAAAAAAAGCTATAAACACCAAAACAATTTTGGTTTCTGTAATACATGCTTCAAATGAAATCGGCACAGTTGAACCAATTGAAAAAATTGGAAAAATTTGCAGAGAGAAAGGGATTTATTTTCACACCGATGCCTCGCAATCGTTTGGAAAAATTGTAATTGATGTCAAAAAAATAAACATTGATCTGCTTACAGCAAGTTCTCACAAAATTTATGGGCCAAAAGGAGCAGGACTTTTGTATGTGAAAAAAGGAACTATTTTAGAGCCGGTTTTACATGGCGGCGGGCAGGAAAATGGGTTGAGGGGTTCGACAGTAAATGTTCCGGCAATTGTTGGTTTTGCCAAAGCCGCTGAAATTTGCCAGGAAGAAATGTCAAAAGAAACTAAACGGCTGGCGAAATTGAGAGACAAATTGATAAAAAATGTTTTAAAAATAAAAAATTCGCATTTAAACGGACATCCAAAAAATCGGCTGGCAAACAATGCAAATTTTTGGTTTGATTTTATTGAGGGGGAATCGCTGGTTATGCAATTGGATTTGGAAGGAATTGCCTGTTCAACCGGCTCTGCATGCTCATCTTTTAAACTTGAACCAAGCGATGTCTTGCTGGCAATCGGTTTGCGTCCAGAGCAGGCGCACGGAAGTTTACGGGTTTCATTGGGACGATTTACAACAGAAAAAGAAATAAATTATTTAATTAAAATTTTGCCGAAAATTGTAAAACATATACGGCAAATTTCACCATATGGCAAAAAAAAATAATATCTGCGCAAGCTTATATACTCCGAAAGTTATGGAGGCGTTTAAAAATCCGCATAATTACGGAAAAATAAAAAATGCCGATGGAATCGGAAAAGTCGGCAACATTGTCTGCGGCGACGTTATGTGGCTTTATATTAAAGTTACAAAAAATAAAAAACAGGAAGAAGTTATAAAAAATATAAAATTTGAAACTTTTGGTTGCGTAGCGGCGATTTCAACAAGCTCAACAATAACTGATTTGGCAAAAGGAAAAACAATAAATGAGGCGCTAAAAATTGAAAAAAATGACATTATCAAAAAATTAGGCGGTTTGCCATCAATAAAATATCATTGCTCTGTTTTGGCGGTGGATGCTTTGATTGAAGCCGTCTATGACTATTTTAAGAAAAATAAAATAAAAATTTCAGCTGATTTGCAGAAGAAGCACGAAAAAATCCAAAAAGAAAAAGATATAATCGAGAAGCGATATAAAAAATGGACTTGACACAATCCAAAAATTTTGCTACACTGAAAATACAGAATTGCAGGCATGTCGCCGCAATTTTTGTTTTACCCTAGGAGGGGAAGATTTGTTATGTCAGCTAAGAAGAAGGATGGTAAAAAAGCCAAGCACATTTACAGCCAGGAAGAGATTTCTCGGGTGAGAAATCTGGCCGAGGGAATGGATGACCGTAGCAATTTAGGCATTCTTCTGCGGGCCATTGTGGCGGGGTTGAGCGGCAAGAAGGAGGACTTCAGGATTTTTTTGGACCTTGCCTTCGAATCTCCGCCTCATTCCTTGAAAGCAGAGGCGATGATGGTTCTCATCAGCCTTTTGCTCGGATCCGGAAACTTCAACGAAGCCAGGCAGCTTGCGGCAGACCTTCACAGCATGGAGCACCATGTGTTGCATGCGCTGGCCCGCGTAAGAATTGCAAAGTTTTCCGGCGACGAAGAAGACGGCAACTTAGCAGCGGAGGTCATGCGGGAGCTCCTGGAATCGTACACGGCTGAACATAAGAGCGGATGATATGTCCGTAAGTTTACAGAGCCGGGGACGAACGCTCGTCCTCGGCTTGTTTTTTTGCGAAAAAAGAGATAATTTGTAATTAATGTCAAAAAATACTAACAAAAAAATTATTGTGGCAATGTCCGGAGGGGTTGATAGTTCGGTAGCGGCAGCTCTGTTAAAAAAACAGGGTTATTTTGTTGTCGGTGTTTTTATGAAGTTTTGGAAAGACGGAAGTGACGGAAAAAATCGTTGCTGTTCCATTGAGTCAGAAAAATTAGCCAGATTGGTTACAAAAAAAATTGGTATTCCGTTTTACATTGTAAATATTGAAAAGAAATTTAAAAAGAAAGTTGTGGATTATTTTTTGCAAGAATACAAAAAAGGAAACACGCCGAATCCCTGCGTTGTCTGCAATAAAGAAATTAAATTCGGATTTTTAATAAAAAAAGCATTATCGCTCGGCGCCGATTTTATTGCCACCGGCCATTATGCTCAAATAAAAAATGGAAGATTGTTAAAGGGCGCTGACAAAGATAAAGACCAAAGTTATTTTTTGTGGCAGTTAAATCAAAAACAATTGAGCCGTGTTTTGTTCCCAGTGGGCGGATATACAAAAACAGAAGTCAGAAAATTGGCTAAAAAATTCAAATTGCCGACAGCTGGAATTCCCGAGTCGCAGGAAGTTTGCTTTATCCAAAATTCAACAAATGAATTTTTAAAAAAATATCTAAAAACAAAACCCGGTAAAATTTTAAACAGCACCGGAAAAATTGTGGGTGAGCATAGTGGTTTGTGGTTTTATACAATTGGTCAGAGAAAAGGATTAAAAATTAATCAAGGCCCCTGGTTTGTTGTTGATAAAAATTTTAAGAAAAATATTTTAATTGTTTCAAAAAACAAAAATGATTTGCTTAAAAAGGAATTAGTCGTAAAAGATGTTTGTTGGATATCCGGAAAAGAGCCAAAACTTCCCATGAAAGTAAAATGCAAGATAAGATACAAAAGCGAGCTGGCAGACGCCCTTATTCGCTCGAATAAGGGAGGGGGCGTAAAAATTATTTTTCAAAAACCTCAGCGCGCAATCACTCCCGGCCAGTCAGCGGTATTTTACAAAGGCAATGAACTTCTGGGCGGGGGAGTTATAGAATAAAAACCTTGTTATCTCTTGACAGGGTTTTTTGTTATGATAAGATAGACCTATACCCCAGGTATGGGTCATAAAAATTATTAACATAAAAAAATATTATGAAAACAAATAATAAAGAAAAAGCGCTGATTGGTTTTAAAAAAGCGCATAGTTTGCTGGAAAAAATAATTGATATGACAGAGAAAAATGTGTATTGCATGGATATTATGCAGCAAAATTTGGCTGTGATTGGACTTTTGCGTTCGGCCCACGAAATGCTTATGGAAAATCATTTGAATTCTTGTTTTAAGACCGCCATGGCGTCTGCAAACGAGAGAAAGAAAAAACAAATGACCGACGAAATTTTAAAAGTAACTAAATTATTTAATAAGTAAAAATACATGTCAAAGGAACATATTTATAAGGTACAGGGAATGCACTGCGCTTCGTGCGAAATTTTAATTGAAAAAAAACTTTTGGATTTACCAAATGTAAAATCGGTTGATGCTTCAACTTCAAAAGGGGAAGTTGTTGTGAAATATGAAAAAGAAAAGCCGAGTGCAGAAAAGCTGAACGAAATTTTTAAGCAAGAGAATTACACCTTCTCTAATTCGCGCGAACTAGAGAATGAAAAAAATAGTAAAAAGACGAGTCCGACACTTGTTGCTTTTAATATAGCAATTTTTATAATTATTGCTTTTTCGATTTTAGATAAATTAGGAATTGCTAATTTTCTTGCTTTAAATTCGACCTCATCTTTATTGGTATTTTTAGGATTTGGATTTTTGGCGGGTTTGTCTTCATGTGCCGCGCTTATTGGTGGAATTGTTTTGTCTATGTCAAAACAATGGAACGGGCTTTATGCGGAAAATACCGGAACTTCAAAAAAACTTCAACCGCACATAATGTTTAATGCCGGACGACTAATTTCTTACACGGTTTTGGGAGGGGTCTTGGGATTGATTGGAAGCCGATTACAAATTTCTCCTCAAATTACCGGATATTTGGTTGTTGCAATTTCTATTTTAATGATTGTCTTGGGTTTGCAAATGCTGGGCGTAAAAGCGTTTAGAAAATTTCAAATTACGGCGCCAAAATTAATCACTAGGGGAATTGCCAACGAAAATAATTTTCAGGGGAAATATATGCCGTTTATTATGGGCGCGCTAACTTTTTTCCTTCCATGTGGATTTACAATTACGGCTCAAAGCTTGGCTTTGCTTTCTGGAAATGTGGTTAGCGGAGCATTAATAATGGGAGCATTTGCCTTGGGAACAATTCCGGTATTATTTTTTATCGGGCTTTCAAGCGTTAAATTTTCTTCAAAACCGCATTTGGCGGAAAGATTTTCAAAAGTTGCAGGATTTTTGGCTTTATTTTTTGCGCTGTTTAATATTTCAAACCAGTTTGTTGTTTTGGGAATTGGAAATACTTCGGCAGTGGCAGATCAAAACCAAACTCAAGCAATAACAAATCAGGGAGTTCAGGTTATTCAAATGACGGCCACCGGGTCGGGCGATTCGCCAAATTATTTTAAAGTGAAAGTTGGAGTTCCCGTGCGTTGGGAAATTACCGCCGGAAATTCTTTGGGTTGCAATGGTGCAATTATTTCAACGCAATTATTTGACGGAGCGGTTGATTTAACGCCGGGCCAAGTTGCAATAAAAGAATTTACCCCGCAAACAGCGGGCACTTTTGGATTTTCCTGCACAATGGGCATGATTCGCGGAACAATAGAAGTAATAAATTAATATTTTTATGATAACAAAAAATACAACATTGGAAAAAATAATTGACCTGCCTGCCGGCAGGCAGGGAAAAAAGAGTGGCGCGGAAATTTTGGCAAAAAATGGCGTGCCGTGTTTAAGTTGCCCAATGTCGCAGTTTGAAATTGATAAATTGAAAATCGGAGATGTGTGCAAGATGTACGGATTGAATTTAGAAAAAATATTAAAAGAATTAAATGGAAAATAAAAAAATTACGCTAAATATACAGGGAATGGACTGCGCCTCTTGCGCAGCTGTAATAGAACACGACTTAAAAAAAGTAAAAGGAGTTGCTTCTGTTTCGGTTAATTATGCTGTGGAAAAAGCTTTTGTAGAGTTTGACCCCTCGGCAATAAAAGTTGAGGATATTAAAAAAAATATTAAAGATTTAGGATATGCAGCTCATGACGATATGGATACTATGGATATGGCGGGCGGACATGACCATGCCAAAATAGAAAAGGACGCGGAAATTAAAAAGTTAAGAAACAGATTTGTCTTGGCTTTAATTTTTGGCTTACCAGTAATTTATATGGTTATGGGCGGCATGATTGGTTTGCCCATGCCTAAATTTTTCGATTCATACGGACTTTATATTCAGGCAGTTTTATCAACGGCTGTTATTTTAACTTGTTTTCATATTTGGGTTTCAGGATTTAAAAAAATATTACGGCTGGGTCCCAACATGGACACATTAATTTTAGTTGGGACAGCTGCAGCTTATTTTTATAGTTTGATAAATCTTGTTCTTATATCTCTCGGCAGGGCAGTTTCAATGAACAGTTTTTACTTTGAATCAGCAGCATTTATTTTAATTTTTATTTCTTTAGGAAAATATTTAGAGGCAATTACAAAGGGTAAAACCTCAGCAGCAATAAAAAGTTTGATTGGTTTGCAGCCGAAAGTTGCAACGATTGTGCGAGATGGCAGAGAATTTGATATTCCAATTTCAGAAGTTAAGGTCGGAGATGTTATTTTGGTAAAACCTGGTCAAAAAATTCCGGTTGATGGAATTGTTGTTGATGGATATTCGGCAGTTGACCAAAAAGCAATTACGGGAGAAAGCATTCCTGTTGAAAAGAAAAAAGGTGACCAAGTTATTGGAGCCACAATAAACAAAACAGGTGTCTTAAAATTTAAAGCAACAAAAGTTGGCAAAGACACAATGTTGGCTCAAATTATTAAAATTGTGGAAGACGCCATGGGAAGCAAAGCGCCGATACAACTTTTGGCGGACAAGGTCTCATTTTATTTTGTGCCAGTTGTTTTTGGGGTTGCTCTAATTGCCGGAATTATTTGGTTTTTAATTTTGCACCAGGTTGCAATTGCTTTGACAATTTTTGTGGCAGTTTTAATAATTGCCTGTCCGTGCGCTTTGGGTTTGGCAACTCCGACAGCGGTTATGATGGGAACCGGCTTGGCTGCAAAAAATGGGATTTTAATTAAATCCAGCAAGGCATTAGAAATTGCAAAATCAATAAACATAGTTGTTTTTGACAAAACAGGAACTTTAACAAAAGGCGAACCGGTTGTGACAGAAATTATTTATGTTGATAATAAAATAAAAGAAAAAAACATATTAGAAATTGCAGCTTCGGTAGAAAAAAATTCCGAGCATCCGTTAGCTCAGGCAATTGTAAATGCGGCGAAGTTAAAAAATCTTGCTCTGAGCGAAGTTGAAGAGTTTAATGCAATTCCGGGGAGGGGGGTGGAGGCAATTTTAGAAAATAAAAAAATATTTTTAGGGACAAGAAAATTAATGGAGGAAAACAAAATTTCTGTAAATGAAATTGAAGAGAAAATGCAAGAACTAGAAAATCAGGGAAAAACAGCAATGATTTTGGCAACTGAAAATAAAATTTTGGGAATTATTGCGGTTGCAGATATTTTGAAAGAAAACTCAAAGGAGGCAGTTGACATTTTGCATAAAATGGGAAAACAAGTTGCAATAATTACCGGCGACAACAAAAGAGTGGGCCAAGCAATTGCAAAACAACTGGGAATTGACCGCGTGCTTGCCGAGGTTTTGCCGCAGGGAAAGTCCGACGAAATTAAAAAATTGCAGCAAGAAGGAAAAATTGTGGCAATGGTTGGAGATGGAATAAACGACGCGCCGGCTTTGGCGCAGGCAAATTTGGGGATTGCACTGGGAAGCGGCACTGACGTTGCCATGGAAACCGGAGAAATTGTTTTGATAAAAGATGATTTGAGAGATGTTGTAAAAGCAATGGATATAAGCAGATATACTTTGAATAAAATAAAACAGAATCTTTTCTGGGCATTTTTTTACAACTCAATTGGAATCCCAATTGCTGCCGGAGTTTTGTTTCCGTTAACGGGTTGGTTGTTGAGCCCATCGATTGCCGCTGGAGCCATGGCATTTTCGTCTGTAAGCGTTGTTCTAAACTCTTTATCAATGAAAATGTATAAATAATATTGTATTGATTTTAAGGTTTTTTTGTGGTTAAATAAAAATATATTGTAAAATTCATGGATAAAGTAATTATACTTATCGTTATAATAATAATTTTAGCTGGCGTGTTTTTTTGGGCATGGCAGTCGGGATTTTTTTTAAAAGGCGCCTCAGTTTCAGTGACGCCGACTCCGCTTCCTGCGGGAATTGTTTTGTTTTACGGCCAGGGCTGCCCGCATTGCGCAGACGTTGAGACCTTTATAAAAGCAAACAACATAGATCAAAAACTAAAAATTACCCGACTGGAAGTTTGGTATAATAAAAATAACGCAGCATTATTGGCTCAGGTGGCGACTCAGAAATGCGGAATAACTGGAAATTCGGTAGGAGTTCCATTTTTGTACGATGGCAATGGCAAGTGCTACATAGGCGAAGTTGATGTGCCTAATTTTCTAAAAAATGCAGCAGGTATCAAGTAAAAAAATAATTTTATTAGGACTTTTGCTGTCCGGATTTCTATGGGCAAATATGGCAAAGGCAATTTGTCCGGTTTGCGTTGTAGCAATCGGCGCAGGGCTCGGGCTTTCAAGGTGGCTGGGAGTTGATGATGTTGTTTCTTCTGTTTGGATTGGCGCTTTGCTGGTTTCAATAATTTTATGGACGTTAATAGAAATGGAAAAAAAGAAATGGAGGTTCGCTTATGACGCGGTTATAATTTCTTTAGCATATTATTTGCTGACATTTATTCCGCTTTATTATTCGGGGATTGTCGGGCATCCGTTAAACAAATTTTTGGGAACTGACAAAGTTATTTTCGGCACGTTTGTAGGAAGCATAGTTTTTCTGTTAAGCCACTGGCTGAATTTATATTTAAAAAAGAAAAACAACGGAAAAGTATTTTTCCCTTATCAAAAAGTCGTTTTACCGGTCGTAGTTTTAATATTAACTAGTTCAATTTTTTACATAATAATAAAATGGTGGACAATTTAAACATAGACAAACAAAAGGTAGACGAATTAATAAAAAAAGTTGAAGACAGCAAAAAAGGCGGGCTGGATTTATCCATCGGCGAAGATTTGTCGGTGGCGATAATGAATTTAATTGCCATAGAAGAGCATTTTTTCTTTACCGGAGCCAAATTAGATAAACCAGAATATTATGATTTGTTGAACCAAGCCCGTGAAATGAGAAAAGAATTGTTAAAAAAATTCTGGCCAGAATATGAGGGCGAGGTCTGGTGTATTTCAAAACATCTGCTTGCAGCTTCAATGCGTCTAATGGAGGTTGGGACAAAAACATTGTCAGAGGGCAAAAAACAAGAAGCAGAAGATTTATTTAAAAAGGCATACGAACTTTATTCGTTGTTTTGGGGAATAAATTTGAAGTTGATTGATTTAGGGGAAGTCAAAAAAATTGATGACAATCAGATAGACAAAAAAGATACAGATAAAAAAGGTATATTGGCAAAACTTGGTAAAGTGGTGCAGTATGTGGTCAACTGCTGTAAAGAATAAAATAGAAAAAAATATAGTATAATAAAGTATATTATAGAAATTACTTCGTAATTTATATAATTACGTCGCTCGGTTCAAATGAAAATAAATTTTCATTTATCCCTCGCTAGTAATTATTAAAATAAAAACATGTTTGGATTAAACAGGACAACACAAAAATTTTGCGATTTAAAAGGAAAAGTTGCGGTGGTTACCGGCGCTGCAAAAGGAATGGGAAAAGCTCACGCGTTAAAATTATCGGGAGCGGGAGCAAAAATTGTGGTTTCGGATATTTCTTTGCAAGAATCACAACTTGTTGTTGACGAAATAAAAAAACAAAGAGGCGAAGCGACTGCTATAAAATGCGACGTCAGCAAAAAAGCAGAAGTGGATAATTTAATTTCAGAAACAATTAAAAAATTCGGGAAAATTGATATTTTGGTAAACAATGCCGGCATTTATCCATTTGAGCCGTTTTTGCAAATGTCAGAGGCAAATTTTCAAAAAGTAATTGATATAAATTTAAAAGGATATTTTTTGTGCGCGCAAGCAGCCGCAAAAGAAATGGCAAAAAATAAATATGGCGCGATTGTAAACATTTCTTCAATTGCAATGGGCCAGGTTGGAGTTGGTTTTGCGGGCTTAACTCATTATTGCGCTTCAAAAGGCGGAATTGTTGCAATGTCAGAAGCCATGGCTTTGGAATTAGCGCCATTGGGAATTAGAGTGAATTGCATTGCTCCGGGTGCAATTGATACTCCGGGCGCGTCAACAACAAATATGACGGCGCAAGAAAAAGAAGCAATGCTCGCTCCCATTCCGATGAAAAGACAGGGAAGAGCAGAAGAAATTGCTAATGCAGTTTTATTCTTGGCATCAGATGAGTCATCATATATGACTGGTTCAACAATGGTGGTGGATGGTGGTTGGGTCGCTGGATAGTCGCAATTTATTCTTAAAAATATTTGACAAGCTCTCTTGATGCGAATAAAATGGCTTAATATCGTTTAAAACTCATTTTGTAGGTCGGCGAACCTACGGAAACAAGGTCGATAAAAAAATAATAATTACAATAAAACAAAAAACTATGGCAGATGCAGTACAAGGTTATTGCGTAAAGTGCAAAGAAAAAAGAGATATGAAAGACCCAAAAGAGGTCTCAATGAAAGGCAAGGGCGGCAAACCTAGAATGGCTATGACAGGCA
>JBEKVX010000014.1:0-18012 GCA_049513595.1 Candidatus Staskawiczbacteria bacterium
AGTTCCATCTGCCGTTATCCTGGCTCCTCGCAAACCTTACTGAGTCCTCAAAACCGGACCGTATGAGTTCGGCCACCAATTTGTCATATAGCGCCTTTGTCATCTGGGCGGACATGGCTGCTCCTTCTTATGTGAAGAACAAAATGTGTTTGGTAGAACACTAACTTCTATATATCATTTTTTAATGAATATGTCAAGTAGTTGCGCTGCCTTCCTGTAATTTTTAACCCAATGGATTTTTTTGTCTCGCTTAAACCAAGTCATCTGGCGTTTAGCATAATGCCAGGTATTTATTTTTATAATTTCTGTTGCTTGCTCCAGAGTTAATTTATTATTTAAATATTCAATTATTTCTCTGTATCCAATTGCGTCAAATGCCTGCTGGTTGTCGCCATATTTTTTAATTAATTCTTTTACTTCATTAATCAGTCCATTTTTTATCATTATTTTTGCGCGTTGATTTATCCGTCCACGTAATTTTTCTTTCGGCACAGAAATTCCAATTTCCAAAACATCAAAAAGGGGATTGCCCATTTTTCTTTGTTGAGAAAATGGTTTTTTTGTCAGCAAAGTTATTTCCAAAGCCCGTATAACTCTTCTTGGGTTTTTTGGATCTATAATGTAGGCCGCTTCCGGGTCAAGCGCTATTAATTTTTTAAAAACAAAATCCAATCCATTTTTTTGAATATCTCTTTCGATTTTTTTGCGCAAAAGGGGATTTGCCTCAACTTTTGGTATATCAAGATTTTCTGCCGCGGCCTTTATGTAAAGACCAGTGCCGCCGACCAAAATCGGCATTTTTTTTCTTTTTATTATGTTTTCAATTGCTTTTATTGCGTCTTTTTTGTATTCGCCAACGCTGTAAAGTTGGTTTGGATTTTTTATATCTAAAAGATAGTGGGGAATTCCTTGGAGATTTAATGGTTTTGCAGTTCCAATATCCATTCCTCTGTAAATCTGCCTTGAATCAGCCGAAATAATCTCGCCGTTATACTTTTTAGCAAGTTTAATCGATAAGTCGGTTTTTCCCGAAGCCGTCGGCCCCAAAATTACAATAAGTTTATTCATTTGATTAATTTTCCCATTAAAATAAAGGGGCGTGCTTCTATTATTTTTACTTTTAAAAGTTTTCCTAAAATATTTTTATCTGATTTTATTTTAATAGTTTTATAATATCTATCTTTGCCAAAATAATTTTCACCGCGGTGGCTGTCTATTAAAACAAGTGTTTGACTGCCGACCAGTTTTTTATTTTTTTCTAAAGCTGTTTGCTTCAAAATATCTGTTAAAACTTTTTCTCGTCTTTTCTTTTCAATCCACGAAATATTGTCTTTTAATTTCGCCGCGGCAGTTCCCGCACGAGGCGAATATTTGTTTATATAGGCCATGTCATATTTTACATCTCGGAAAAGTTTGGCGGTATTTTCAAATTGTTTTTTTATTTCACCCGGAAAGCCAACAATTATGTCGGTTGAAATTGCAATATCGGGAATTTGCTTGCGCAGTTTTTTTATTTTGTTTTTGTAGTCCGAAACCGTATAATGCCGGTTCATTGCTTTTAAAATTTTGTTATCGCCCGACTGAATTGGCAAATTTAAATATGGAGTAATTTTTCCCCCGATTGCTAATGTTTTTATAACTTCGTCATTAAAATCCTTTGGGTGAGAAGAAGTAAATCGTATCCAAAATTCCCCCGGGATATTATTTACCATTTTTAAAAGTTTTGGAAAATTATTATTTTTGTCTTTGTACGAATTAACATTTTGTCCTAGCAGCCAAATTTCTTTACAGCCATTTTTAATTAAGTTTTTAATTTCCAAAATTATTTTTGTTGCCGGGCGCGAAACCTCTCTTTCTCTGACGTAGGGAACAACGCAATAACTGCAAAAATTATTACATCCGGTCATTATGGGAACATTGGCTGAAAATTTTGAAGAATACTTTGGCGTAATATCTAAATAATCTTTTACGTCTTCTGATTTTTTATTTTTAAGAATCTCCGGCAATTTTTTAATATCTCTTATGTCAACGACATAATCAAAGCCACTCAAAAATTTCTTTTTATCTTTTTTAAGGATACAACCCGTTAAAATAATTTTTGGTTTCTTCTTAAGTTTTTTAAATTTTTCAACCAATCCGTGAACGCGGTCAACCGCCGATTGGCGAACTGAGCACATTGTGACCACAATCAAATCTGCCTCATTGATATTTTGGGTTTTTTTATATTTTATTGTCTCTAAAACCGCAGCAACTCTTTCTGCATCAGAAACATTCATCTGGCAACCGTAAACAATAATATGATACTTCATAGTAATTTTGTATAATACAATAATTTTTGCATATTGTACATTAATTATTGGGGTGCTAAACTGATATATTATGTGCGGAATAATTGGTTATTTTGGAAATAAAAAAGCAGCGCCTGTTTTAATTGACGGGTTAAAAAAGCTTGAATACAGGGGCTATGACTCAGCTGGAATTTGCCTTTTGAACGAAGGTGATATTTTTTTTGCGAAGGTAAAAGGCCGCGTTTCTGATTTAGAAAAAAATATTTTAAACTTGGACTCAGCTGGAATGGGAATTGCCCATACCAGATGGGCAACGCATGGGGAGCCAAGCGAAATAAATGCCCATCCTCATTTTGACTGCAAAAAAGAAATAGCGGTTGTTCATAATGGTATTATTGAAAACTACAGCGCCATAAAAGAAATTTTGGAAAAAGAAGGGCACGTTTTTGTTTCAAAAACAGACACAGAAGTAATAAGCCATTTAATAGAAAAGTTTTACACAGGCAATCTGGAAGAAGCAGTTATAAAGGCCTTAAAATTAATTGAGGGCACTTTTGGTTTGGCAATTATTTCTAAAAAAGAAAAAAAGATTGTGGCCGCCAAGCGCGGGTCTCCTCTTGTTTTGGGAATTGGCGAAGGCGAAAATATTGTTGCTTCTGATGCTGTGGCAGTGTTACCCTACACAAAAAAAGTTGTATATTTGAACGATAATGAAATGGTTATCTTGACTGAAAACAATTATGCAATTAAAAATTTTGATGGCGATAATATTGAGAAAACAATTGACGAAATAAAATGGACAGCCAGCGAAATAGAGAAAAAAGGATACAAGCATTTTATGCTAAAAGAAATTTTTGAACAGCCCACCGCCATAGAAAATACCCTGCGTGGCAGAATAGATAATGATTTTAATGTGAAACTTAGCATAAATATTGATTTTAAGTCGGTAAAAAGAATAATAATTGTTGCCTGTGGCACAAGCTGGCATTCGGCTTTGATAGGAAAATATTTAATCGAAAAGCTGGCGGAGTTTCCGGTTGAGGTTGATTATGCCTCTGAGTTTAGATACAGAAATCCGATTGCGGGGCCAGAAGATTTGCTTTTGGTAATTTCGCAGTCGGGAGAGACAGCAGATGCTTTAGCTGCTTTAAGAGAAGCCAAGAAAAAGGGCGCCAAAACCTTGGGGATAATAAATGTGGTTGGTTCTACTATTGCCAGAGAAGTTGATTCGGGAATCTATTTGCACGCCGGCCCAGAAATTGGAGTTGCTTCTACAAAGGCCTTTTCCTGCCAGGTAACTGCTTTGTTGCTGCTTGCTTTGTTTTTGGCGCAACAAAAAGGCAAGAAGATTGAAAAAGAATTTTTTGATGAACTATATTCTTTACCAGATAAAATTAAAGAAGTTCTTAATGAGTCAGAAAAAATTGTTCCGTTGGCAGAAAAATTTAAAGGCAGCAAAAATTTTATTTATTTGGGCAGAGGAGTGAATTTTCCGGTTGCTTTGGAAGGAGCTTTAAAACTTAAAGAAATTTCTTACATTCATGCCGAAGGATATCCGGCAGCAGAAATGAAACACGGTCCTATTGCTTTGATAGACAGTGAAATGCCGGTGATTTTTATTGCCACAAAAGACCACACATACAATAAAATTTTGAGCAACATGGAAGAAGTCAAAGCCAGGGGAGGCCAGATAATAGCTGTGGTAAATGAAGCTGATAATAACATAATTAATTTAGCAGAAAATATAATAACGGTCCCGAAATGCAGAGAGGAATTAATGCCGATAATAAATACTATTCCTCTCCAGATTTTGGCTTATCACATTGCTGATTTGAAGGGAATTGATGTTGATAAGCCAAAAAATTTAGCAAAATCGGTAACCGTAGAATAATGGTTAATATTGTAAGAGCAAAAATAAAAGATTTAAGTGAAATTGCAAAAATCGCCTCGGAAAATTTTTCCGGATTAAAAAATAAAAAAAATGCCAGAAAATGGATAAAGTGTAACTTTTTGGCATATCCCAGAACTCAATATTTTGTTGCTAAAAGGTCCAAGGGGCACCCCGGAAAAATATCTGGCTACATTCTTTGGATAGAAAAAGGCGGGTTCCGTGAAAAATCAATTTTTGAATTAGAGCAGGTGGCAGTAAAAAAAGATTTTCAGGGGCAGGGAATCGGCACGCAGCTGATTAAAAAATCCTTATTGGAAATAAAAAAATATTTAAAAAAGAAAGGGTCTGTATTAAAAGCCATAGAAGTTACCACGGGAATAGATAACAAGGCCCAGGACCTTTACAGAAAAACTTTAGGGGCTGAGACAGAATGTGTAATTAAAAATTTTTTTAGGGGAGACGAGGTTGTGATGATTGCTCGGTTTAAATAAATTAAAAAACGGCTGCGAGCCGTTTTTTTCGTTAGCGTATTTCTTCTTTCCTTTCTTTTATAAAATATCGCCATCTTTCCAAAAAATCAACGAAGGCGGAAAATGGCATATCAATTAAAGCGTTGAAAAATGCGGCGATGGCATTGTATCTTTTCCATTTATTGGAAATCCACCTGCCCAGTCCCTGAGCCGGCAAGAAAAATACGTCTGATAAAAAGCTCAAAAATCCTTCCTTTTCGTCTTCCATTGTAAGTTCCTGCGCTCTCTTAGCAACTGCTGTTCCCGCAAATAAAATCAGGGCGATAAATATAATATCTATAACAATGGATTCAATATGAAACCCAAAATGATTTAGAACCCAATATATTGCTCCAAAAGTTATAAACGCAGACAAAACATACATTAAAGATAAAACAATGCCCATGATAATGCTTCTCTTTCTTCTCATTTTTATTTCGTAAATATCGCTTGTATCTTTTTTATAAGCGACCTTCATAGTTTCCATTATGACTATATTCAAGTTTTTCTTTGAAGGGCGTTTAATTGATGCAATCAAAAGAAACATTAAAAGAGTTGGTATTAATACGTCAATCGCAAGTTTGAGCCAATCTATATTTTCGCCGAGGGCTTTTTCTATCAAGACCTCCAAAAGTACTAAAGTTAAGACCTTGGTTATGAAAATTGAGATTGTAGAATAAACAGCAGCCCTGGAAATTCTGGCCTTTAAAGTGGAGAGCCGTTTTGAATAAGATTCTTTTACAAGATTTTCTAAAACAGCAGGATCAGAAATTTCTTTGCTGGTTTCTGCCGTGTTGTTTGCTGATAAAACGTCTCCCATTAATAAATATGGCGTATCGTATTTTTCGCAGATATTATAAAATCTGTCTGCCAAGGGGTTTGCTAAGTCCTTTTCTATCTGCTGCCATATTTTGAATGCGCTTTGCGATATTTTTGAAATTAATTGTTCATCGGCATTCTGCCATCCAGGATATCTGTATTTTATCAAGTTGTAGCTGATTATTGGTTTGTCTAATTTGAAAAGCGCCTGGCATATGGCAATATAAATTTGAACATCTGTATCTTCTTTTTTCAAAAGTCCGGATTCGTAAATTTTATCTGAGACCTTAATTTTTTCTTTCATCGCAGAAAACATGTACTCAATTAGCGCCATTTCTCTTATTGCCGGACACAATATTTCTTCGATTTCGCAGGCAGCCACTTCTATCAACCAGTTATAAAAATTAAGCCCGGCCTTGCCCTGTTTATTTTCCGGACTATTTTTTAATATAAAAATATATTTATTAATTATTTTTTGGACATCTTTGATTTTTGATTCTTCAATTTTGTCATTGGGAAAGTGCCCGCCCCTTATCAATTCTAAAACCAATGATTCTGCCACGTCTTCGGTTAAAGAATAATTATTCATCTCCAAATCAAAGAATCTTCTTTTCAGTTTTCTTATAATGGCCGCCCGGCGCATCAAATGCTCTTCCTTCCAGTCAACGATGGTTCTTATCTGTTCATAAAAAGCAGCCACCCTTAAGGCAACTTCATCCACGTGTATTGTTGGAGCTGCCGGTTTTGAGGATTCCTGTTTTTGGGCAAAATTATATTGCGATATCAATTTTTTTGTAGAATCAGATAATTCCATATTATTAATTTTTATTTTGTATTTTATTTTTGATTTTATCAATAAAATTGGAAAGTGGCATCTGCCCCAAATCTCCTTTTCCTCTTTCTCTAATAGAAACAGCATTAGCGGAAATTTCTTTGTCACCGATGATTAATAAATAAGGAATTTTTTGCATTTCCGCCTCACGGATTTTTTTACCCAAGGTTTCATTTTCATTTCTCAATTCTGAGCGGATATTGGGGTACCCGCTTGCGGGTCGTTTCAATTCCTTTTCAATTTTTTTTGCATAGCTGTCATGCTTTTGTGAAATCGGAATTACAGAAACCTGAATTGGAGATAACCACGCAGGAAAAGCTCCGGCATAATGTTCTGTTAAAATTCCCATAAATCTCTCTAAGGAGCCATAAATTACGCGATGTATCACAACCGGTGTTTTTTCTTTTCCATCAGAGTCAATATATTTTAAATTAAATTTTTTGGGAATTTGGAAGTCCAATTGTATTGTTCCCATTTGCCATTCGCGTCCCAGGCAATCTTTCATCAAAATATCTATTTTGGGCCCGTAAAAAGCGCCATCGCCTTGTTCCACAGAATATTTTTTGCCGCTTTTTTCTAAAATATTTTTTAATTCCTGTTCTGCCTTGTTCCAGGTTTTTACGTCTCCCATAAAATCCTTTGGCCTGGTTCCGAGGCGGAAAGAATATTCCATATTGAATATGGAATAAAATCTTCTGGTTATATCCAAAATTCTTGCGTATTCATCTGCAATCTGATTTTCCGAAACAAAAATATGCGCGTCGTCCTGGGAAAATTCCCTCACTCTTAAAAGCCCGTTTAATGTTCCTGATTTTTCAAAGCGATGCAAGGTGTCTGTGTCTGAAAGCCGGAGCGGAAGCTCTCTGTAGCTGTGGGGTTTTGACTGATAAACAATCATCGCATTGGGACAATTCATAGGTTTTAATCCATATATTTCTCCTTCTTCGGTTTCTGATATAAACATATTTTCTTTGTAGTGGTCCCAGTGTCCGGAAATTTGATAAAGCTCTTTTTTATTTATCAGCGGACTTTTTATTTCTTGGTATCCTTCTTTTGCATGCTCCTGCCTCCAGAAATTTACAAGTTCGTTTAAAATTATCAATCCTTTTGGCAGCCAGTATGGCATTCCAGGAGCTGTTTCGTGAAAAATAAATAATTCAAGCTTTGCGCCAAGTTTTCTGTGGTCGCGTTTTTCAGCTTCCTCCATCATTTTCAAATAATCCATCAATTCTTTTTCTGTTTGGAAAGCAATTCCATAAATTCTCGTCAGCATTTTATTTTTTTCGTCTCCTTTCCAGTAAGCGCCGGCAGTTTTTGTAAGCTTAAATGCGTTTGGATTGATAACACTCGTGTCTTTTACGTGCGGTCCTTTGCATAGGTTGTGAAACCAATCAGAATCATAAAAACTTAATTTTTTTTCTCCGGCCCTCTTTAGATCTTTGATAATTTCAGTTTTAAGCGGGTCGTGTTTGTAAAATTTAAGAGCAGCGGCAAAAGTCGAACTGCTTTTCACAAATTTAATTTTTTGGGCAATCATTTCCCGCATTCTTTTTTCTATCCATTCAAAATCCTTTTCCGAAATCGGTTTTGGTAAAATATAATCCTGGTAAAAGCCATTTTCAATTGCCGGGCCCATTCCCAAGCTGGCCTTGGGATATTTTTCCATTATCGCCATGCTCATTAAGTGCGATAGGGAATGACGTATTGATTCTATGTTTTCCATAATTTTTACTTAAATTTTATATGTTTTATAATGTTAGCTCTTTTTTAAGCAGAATAAAAGTCATCCTTCGGAACAATGATTTCTTGAGCGTCATCGGCAACTATCTTAATTTCTCCGTTGCGGTCGTCAACCCTGCCGGCCACGAAGACAATTTTATTTTCCTGCAAGGCAACAGGATTTCTTTCCAAAAGATTTGGGAAAATTACAATCTCGGTTTTGCCGGTTAGGTCCTCCAATTTCATAAACAGCATTGGCTTTCCATTTTTGGTAATAATTTTTTTGACAGAAGAAACCAATCCGCCGACAATAATTTTTTTATTTACAAAGCCAGCGTCAATTTTTATAATTGGCGTTGTTTTATTTTCCAAAAGTTTTTTAAAATCGTTTAACGGGTGAGAGGAAACATAAAGCCCAAGCAGTTCTTTTTCCCAGCCCAACTTTTCAAAATTGCTTGCCGGGCTAGCGGGCTCCAATTTTATTTCTGTGTTAATTTTTACGCCCGAGGATGCGAAAAGCCCGATTTGTTTTGTGTTGCCGTTTTTATTATTTTCCCTGGCAATTTCCAGCATTTTTTCTAAATTTGTCAGCAACTGGTTTCTTTCGGCAAACTCATCAAATGCGCCGGATTTTATCAATGCCTCCATTGATTTTTTGTTTAGGTCCTTGTGTTTTATTCTGTGGATAAAGTCGCTGATGGATGTAAAGCGGCCGTTGGATTTTTTTTCCTCAACAATTGCGTCAATGATATTTACGCCGACGTTTTTAATTGCCAGCATTCCAAATCTAATCTGATTTTTACTCTCAACAACCGTAAAGTTTTTTAAACTTTCATTAATATTCGGCGGCAGAACTTCAACATCCATTTTTTTACACTCGTCGATTAAAAATGCAATTCTTTCAACATCGGCGCGTTCGGAGGTTAAAACAGACGCCATGAATTCAACAGGATAATGGGCTTTTAAGTAAGCTGTTTGGTAGGCGATTGTGGCGTAGGCAGCTGAGTGCGACTTGTTAAATCCGTAAGACGCAAAAGGCAAAATCCATTGCCATAATTCTGCGGCAACTTTTCTTGAGGCCCCATTTTTTATTGCTCCTTCAATAAATTTTGTTTCCTGCGCATCCAATAAATCCTTAATTTTTTTTCCGATTGCTTTTCTCAAAACATCTGCCTCGCCCAAAGTAAATCCGCAGACCTCCTGCGCAATTTTCATCAGTTGTTCCTGGTAAATGCAAAGACCGTAAGTGTCTTTTAAAACCGGCTCTAATCTTGGATGCAAGTATTCAATTTTTTGTTTGCCATGCTTTCTTTCAATATAATCCGGGATAAATTGCATTGGTCCTGGGCGGTACAAAGCAACCATGGCGGTAATATCTTCAAAATTTGTCGGCTTTAGTTCTTTCAAATATCTTTTCATGCCGTCTGATTCCAGTTGAAACACGCTTGTGGTCAGCGCATCTTGCAAAAGTTTAAATGTTTTTGCATCGTCATAGGGAATTTTATCTAAATCAATTTTTAATTGGTTGTGCAAAACATAAATGCGAGCCAGCGTATCTTCTATTATAGTAAGGTTTTTTAAACCCAAAAAATCCATTTTCAAAAGCCCCAGGTCCTCAATGGCATGCATTTCATATTGAGTGATAATTCCTTTCTCGCCTTCTTTGGGCGGCCTTTGCAGGGGAACTGAATTTGTTAACGGCTCAGCCGAAATTACAACTCCGCAGGCATGAGTTGAAGCGTGGCGCGCGACTCCCTCAAGTTTTTTTGCAAGGTCAATCAGACGCTTTGCCATTTCGTCGGTTTCGTATTTATCCTTAAACTCATCAACTTTTTCCAATGTTTCTGCCAGGTCCATTCCCATGGGAATCATTTTTGCCAATTGGTCGCAGTAAGAATAGGTGTATTGCAAAGCCCTGCCAACGTCTCTTATAACAGCGCGGGCTGCCATTGTTCCAAAAGTAATAATTTGCGCCACATGGTCGGAACCATATTTTTCCGCAACATATTTTATAACTTCATCTCTTCTTCTGTCAGCAAAATCCAAATCAATATCGGGCATGGAAATTCTTTCAGGATTTAAAAATCTTTCAAAAAGCAAATTGTGTTTTAGCGGGTCAACGTTGGTAATGTTTGTCAAATATGCAACTAAAGAGCCGCCGGCAGAACCTCGGCCAGGACCCACAACAATTCGGTTTTGTTTTGCCCAGTTTACAAAATCCTGGACAATCAAAAGGTAGCCGGTAAAACCGGTTTGTTTTATCACAGATAATTCATAGTTCATCCGGTCGCGGATTTCTTGAGAAATATTTTCGCCAAATCTTTTTTTGAGACCTTCTTCGCACAACTCTGTTAAAAATTGTTCTGGCGTTTTCTCGTTTGGCACAGAAAAGTATGGAAATTTTGTCTTGCCGAGCTCTATTGTTAAGTTGCATTGCTCAGCAATTTTTTGCGTGTTTTCAATTGCCTCGGGGATATCTTTAAAATATTCTGCCATCTCGTCCGGGCTTATCATTGAAAAATTGTCCTGCGTCATAGATAGGCGTTCTGGATCATTTGCGTCTGAACCCGTGTTTATCAGCATTAAAATGTCCTGGGCTTCCGCATCTTCTTTTTTTAAATAATGAATGTCATTTGTGCAAACCAATGGAATGCCGGTTTTTTTTGAAAGTTCAATTAATTTTTTATTTGCTGAAACCTGCTCTTGAATATTTGGATGGTGCTGCAATTCCAGATAAAAATTCCCTTTGCCAAAAATTTTTTCATATTTTTTGGCGGTTTCTTCCGCTTCCTCGTCCCTGTTAGATAAAAGCAATTTTGGAATTTTTCCTTGCAAACAGGCAGATAAACCAATCAATCCCTCGCTATATTTTTCCAGAATTTCTTCGTCAATTCTCGGCTTGTAATAGAAGCCCTCAAGGTGGGCGATTGTCACAAGTTTTACCAGATTTTTATAACCCTGCTCATTTTTTGCCAGCAAAATTAAATGATTGCGTCTGGCGTCAATATTCGGCCTTTTGTCGGTTAATTTTTCAAAAGCAACATAAACCTCGCAGCCAATTATTGGTTTTATCCCTTTTGCCTTTGCCTTTTTATAAAATTCAATTGCTCCATACATAACTCCGTGGTCAGTCAAAGCAACAGAGTCCATTCCTAATTCCTTTACGCAATCTAAAAGCTCGTCAATTTTTGGCAAACCATCTAAAAGCGAATAATGGCTATGAACGTGCAGATGGGTAAATTTTGTCATTGATAATCATTTATTTTACCTTTTGTATTTTATTTTACAAGGTTGACTTCTCGCCCTAATCGTTGTAAATATTTGTTGGCAATAAAAAGCCACAGCGGAAAGGGTGAAGGGTTGACATTCGTCAAAAAATGTTTAATATAAACATTGCACTATTGGTGGTGCAATATTCGTTTTTTCCCAATTTGGTTTCAGAAAGGCAGGCGAGTCATGAAGGGTTTGATGGTTGTTTTTGCCGCGCTGGTTTTTTTCTTCGGCATTTTGCCGCTGCAGTCGGACGCCGGTTGCCCGCAGCACTACGGCAATTCGCATTACCGCGTCATAATTTTGTACCCGCCGTATTACGGACTCGAGCCATACTGGTACACTCTCCAGCAGCACGCCAGCAGCTACGTGGTTCCGCATTATTCTGCGCCGCGGACATATTATCACAGCCCGAGCCGCAGCAATTATGTTCCGCAAAAGAAAATATATCCGCAAGAGGACTACCGAGAAGAACTCAACAAGGGCTTCTGTTCTCCGGATATATATTCTTACTGAGTTCAGGACGGTCTACGACCGCCCCCTTTTTTTATGTTAGAATAAAAAAATGAGATACCCGAATTTTGTTGAGGAAAAAAAATTATGGGGGCAGGGATATAAAATAATTGCAGGATTGGACGAGGCGGGTCGCGGACCTTTGGCTGGTCCTGTTGTGGCAGCTGCAATAATTGTTTTAGATTCTAAAAAAATAAAAATAAAAGGCATTCGGGATTCCAAAAAACTTTCTGAAGGACAGAGAGAAATTTTTTATAAAATTTTAATCAATCATCCGCAGATTAAATGGGGGATTGGCGTTGTTTCAGAGAAAGTTATAGATAAAATAAATATTTTAGAAGCCACCAAGTTGGCGATGCAAAAATCCATTAAAAATTTGAACCCAGATTTTTTAATTTTAGACGGAAATTTCAAAATCAATTCCAATATTCTCCAAAAAAGCATTATTGCTGGCGACCAGAAAGTTTTTTCCTGCTGCGCGGCGGGAATTGTCGCAAAGGTAACGCGGGACCGGCTGATGAAAAAAATGCATAAAAAATATCCGCAATACGGATTTGATAGGCACAAAGGATACGGAACAAAAGCGCATTTTGCCTGCCTAGAAAAATTCGGTCCTTGTAAAATCCACAGAAAAAGTTTTTGGCCGGTAAAATCTTATAAAACTTAAAAAACTTATCCACAACTTGCCTATTTGTTTTGAAATTTTGTAAATGGTAAAATAAATAAATATATTTTTAACCCAAAAAATTATGCAAAAAAGAGAAATAAAAGTAATTATTATATTAATAATTATTGGTTTGGTTATTTTTGTAATAGGCGCGGGGCTCGGCGTCTTTTATCAGACAAAAAAAGATGCTATTCAAATCCAGCAAGATGAAAAAATATCTGCAGAAATTCAAAGCTTAAGTTCGGACATCGTTACCGCTGTGGCTGCTTACGGAAAAGTTGTTGCAATAAACGGAAGAGATGTGACACTTTCTTACAGTGGCAAATCACTGACAATTAATGTTGGAGAAAATGTTCCCGTAACTTCTTTTTCTGCGCCAGCCAAGGGTTCAACGCAGGGCACTTCGCAAAATTTAAAATTTAGCGACATTAAAACAGGAGATAATTTAAGCATTGCTTTAAAAATAGGCCAAGATGGAAAATTGGCAGCCCAAACGGTTCTGGTTTTGACTAGCTCAAATTCTGCAGCACAATAATTTTTTCTTTTTTTCTCATTGCCGGATGCAGTGTTTTTATTGTGCGACATTTTAAACAAAAAAAGGGTCTCGCAGCGCGTTCGCTTTGAGACCTTGGTTGTTAGTCACCGGTTGTTAATTTCCGGTTATTAGTCGCCGAGATCTGATTTGACCAGATCCCCTTTGGACTGAGGATGGACCTTCTTTGACCAGACCCTCCACTTGAAATCCAGCCACTCGTCATCGAAGCTCAACACCTGGATGCCCGTGAAAGAGCGACCGCTACTATCCTTGTAGATGATCGCATCATCTTTGGCGAAGTCATCAATCCAGTTGCCACCCAAAGGTTTTCTGTACCGATATGCGGAAGGGTCTTTTATCTCGTCTAGATTCTCGCCCCTGAGCAAAACAGATTCCGTTTTACTTCCTATCTTGCCCTGAGCTACGAGACATTGAATGTAAAGGGATATCATTTTTTTGCCGTTGATACCCCCTCTTACCGGGTCCCAGTTAAATCTGATTGTTCCAACCTCTGCGGTCGGCAGTCCAGATAAACTAGACCCGCGGTGTCTGTTCAAAACCCTGTCGGTGCCAGATTTCACTTCTGTGCAGGCGCTGCTTGAATCCTCGGAACCCGTGTCATTGGCAATCGTTGCCGGCGGCGAAAGGGGCGAAGACCTGCGGTTGCGGTAGAAAAATTCTTCGGGTACGCGAGACAGCAATTTCTCTGGTCGCCCCTCCTTCTGTAAGTCGTGCACGTATAGTCCGCCATCATTCCTCCTGATGTAAATAGCGGAATTAGGCGTCCAACCCCAACGCGTTCCTCGGACTTCGTATGCCGGCATTTCTTCTACTTTCGCCCGGAAGGTGGTGTTCGTGGCGACCAGCACGGAGGTCGCGCTAAGCGGATTGTTTCTGTTTGTATTGATCACTCCACTGTTGGCGACTGCCTGGTCAATTTGGTCGTAGCCAATTTTGTAGACCTTGCCGTCGTTATTTTTGCGGAGCGTAAGCGAACCATCGGACATCCACGCGATTCCTTCACAGGAGTCCATCCAGAGATTTTCTACTTCACATATCCCTGGTTTTGTGACTCTGTCTCCCGCGTTGCGCTCCCACTGCTCAAAGCTGCGAATTGTGAGTTGCCCCCACTTGTTATTAGGAGGTACCTGGTGTATGTAAGCCAGGCGTCGGTCATCCTTTGACCAGGCGGCGAAGTAAGCGTCGCGCTGGTATGAACATCTCTGGCAGCAGTCCAAGACACTCCAGCGCATAAGGCCACCGAGGATATCGGGAGTTGTCATTTCTTCTGCCAATACTCCGGCCATACCTGGATGTGGGGGGGTAGTTGGCCTGTATTCCGGAGCTCCGGGATATTCATATGAATTCCCGCACCGGAAATACTTTTTCAGGATGCGATCCTTAGAAACTCCTGCAACCAGGATACCGTGAAAAGATCCTGGTTCGCATCTGGTATACATGGGCAGACCCATATATACCGCTGAAAAAGCAGATCTGTCGTTTTGGGCATACCAGGCGCGATCGAGCGGGCTTCCACGTTGAACCAATGTCCAGCCCCCGTCTCCCTTCATGTCGGCTTCAAAGGAACACTTTGTGCCCAACGGCGAGAAAGTGACATTCGTGACTTTCTGCCCAGGCAACAAATTGCGTTCAAACTCCTTGAAGAGCTCGACGTCATGTTCCTTAAACTTGGCGCGGGTGCCGTTTGCGACCGTGTAAATGATTGCGTCGCCTTTCAACACGTGTTCGGATTCCGAAGACAGTTCGCAGAGGTGCATCTTTCCGTCTTCGGCGGTGATCCAAATCACCCTGCCGTTTTCCGAGACATCGCATGGCGACTGGATGACAATGTCTTTCAGCACGCACGTGTCATTGCCAGTCTGGAAGTCATGGCAGAAAAGGTGCTTTCCATTTGTGGCGTAAAGCTCGCCGGTGATGTTGGCGGCTTTCGCTGTCAGCGCTACGAGCGCAAACAGCACACAAAACAAACTGATGAGCGATTTCATGGCAGTATCCCCTTGTGATTGTGGTTTGTCTTTAATTCAATCCATTGAATTAACAAAGAGCTCGTCCCTAAAAGGGCTTCCTAAATTAATTATACAATAGAAGCAGCATGCTTGTCAACTCTTAGCCCAACTTTGTTAAAAGTTGAGTGAAGAGTCAATGATTTTGAGAAAAATTTTTTTCATCTCAAAACTTATCCACAGGTTGACCGATTGTTTTAAGATTTTAGAAAAGGTAAAATAAATAAATATGTCTGAAAATAATTTTGTAAAAACAAAAAAAATAAAAAAATTTTTAATAATTGGATTTTTTTTGGTCTTTTTATTTTTTTACAACATAATTTTTACGCAACTGATTCACGATGTGGGCGCGAAATTACCGTGGGCTGGGTGGATTGGTATTTCTGACCGTAGTATTTATGCTGTAGGGGATGCAGGATCTTGTGACATAACTAACCCGGCAAGAAATGATGAATGCGATGAAAATAATATTTGCGACGGGCCAGTTAATCCTAAACAATTCCAATGTAACAAAACTAATATTGAACAGCTTTATAAGGCCGGTAATTGTGATTTGAAGACCTGCAAATGTCAAAGACAATGGACTATTATAAATTCCTGCACGGGCAACCCACAGCCCGTAGCTGGCACTGCCAAATGCACAGATCAGGGAGTTAGGCAGCAATTTGCTTATTCGGTATGCACGAGTTCAACGGTCAATAATTGCCGGAGCGAAAATCCAGACCAAACTGGCTATTGCGGGACCTGCGCTTCGATAAAACAATGGAAGACAATTTTACCCTGTACTAATGGTTGCGTTTTTGCGATCGACCAGCCCTCCACACGATGTGGAGCCAGTCCTGTGCCAGGCGATTCAGGCATAGAGCAAAAATTTAATTGCACTCAGTGCGTTATTAATGCTCAGGGAGGATCGTGTCCTCCGACTGTAGAGTGGCGACCTACTATAGATTGCGGAAGTCCGCAAAACGTTGTAAAACAATTTTGTTCTAATGGAGTTCAGTGCACTATGACGGTAAATTATCCTGGCCAGTGTTTTTATATGGATGCCCAGCCAACGCCTTGCGGATGTATTGACTCAACAGCAAAATGCGATCTTTACGGTAATTGCACTTGCGTTCCGCCCGCAGTTAACGGAAACACATTTACAACTTGCACAACTGGCAGTTGGGTTGGCGGATGCAAAGCGCCAACAGTGAGCATGGTATGCAACGGGCCCTGTGGTGTTAATGGTAATAACGGCAATAGCGGTCCTTGTTCTCCAGATGGCTCAACCAACACATGCGCTGATGGCACCACCCAGACATGTTCTAGTGGTACATGGGGCGCGTGCAACAATGGTTGCGCTTCCGGCACAACCGATCCTCACAGCGTTTGTAATAGCGATGGGACATGCACTTCGGCAAGTGGTTGCGCCGCATCAGTTGATTGCACAAAATGTTGTCCTACCGGTCAAAATAATCCTCATTATGAATGTCAGTCAGATGCCAGTTGTGCAGAAGTGAATACTTGTGGAGCAGACGAATGTTCGCCCGGCAATGCCGGCACAAAGTGCGGTTGTAATCCGAATGATCCAACCAAAAAAAATTGTCCCTGTGGTGGCCAGCAAACCTGCCAGGCAGATGGGACATGGTCTCCGTGTCCTGCTAAACACACAGAGTGTGTTAAGGGCGATACAGGCAATGTGTGCCAATGCGTTGATGGTTCGGGTGATGACCAATGCAAGGCAGTAGGAGCTCAATGTGGTTGCTGCACGCCAGGCGATGTAGCAGATTGTACTTGCGGCGGCCAGAAAACTTGTGGTCCAGATGGAAACTGGTCAATCTGTTCTGAACACGCAGATTGTCAAAATGGCGTTTGCGCGTGCGATAATACCAGTTCGGGTGATGACTCGTGCCAAATAGGAGCTTCGTGCTCTTGCACTAATGGCACAACACAGAATTGTCCCTGCGGTGGCACGCAAACATGCACCAACGGCGTTTGGTCTGCGTGCCCTGCATGTTCTTGTCCAGGTCAATGCGCAAACGGCCAGACATTACCTTGTCCCTGCGGTGGCACACAACAATGTGTTAACGGTGTTTGGTCACAATGTCCCGATAAGCATACGGATTGTTTAAATGATATATGCCAGTGCGTTGATGGTTTGGGCTCTAACAATTGCACAGTAGTAGGAGCTTCGTGTGTATGTAATAATGGCGATAAATTAAATTGTCCCTGCGGCGGCACGCAAACATGCACCAACGGCGTTTGGTCTGCGTGCCCTGCCAAACATACAGATTGTTTAAATGGTACATGCCAGTGCGTTGATGGTTCTGGTCCTATCAATTGTACAACAGTAGGAGGTTCGTGCTGTACGTCCGGTCAAACCAAGCCCTGCGGCGATTGTGGAACTCGAACCTGTAATTCGTCTGGTGCCTGGGACTCGAACCTGCAGCCCCAGTTGCGCCTGGAGCAGCTGCCAAGGTTCTTGTACGTCCGGCCAAACCAATCCTTACTTTAAATGTCAAAATAGTATTTGCACAGTTTTTAATCAGTGTGGCACAACAAATTGTTCTACTTGTGGAGGGGTTTATGTTTCTAAATGCAATCCCAATGGAACATGCAGCCCATTTGGTAAGGGAAGACCTTGCAATAACTCTTCGGATTGTAGTTTAACGCACTGCGACGAGAATCAGCAGTGTGTCCATGGAGGCACAGGTCCTTCTTGCACATCCAGCGTTCATTGCGCGAACGATTCAACGTGTGGATTTGATGACGATGGCAATACAGAGTGTCTTGCCGGCGACGGCGGCGCTTACTGCTCCACAGCCAATGACTGCAATTTTTCTGCTGGCTGCGACATCAACCAGCAATGCGTGCCAGGCGGAATATATGGTTCGTGCGATCCGACAAACGGAGACACTGATTGCCAAAACGCAACCTCCTGCGATTATGATCCAACAAGCGGC
>JBEKVX010000015.1:0-17391 GCA_049513595.1 Candidatus Staskawiczbacteria bacterium
AAGGAATCGTTAAGATTTTGAATAAAAAATAAGTTATGGATTTATCAAAAATACCATCAGCTGAAAACTGGCGGAAAATTGTATCAAGAGGAAAATACCCATTTTTGTGGCTGTTCGAAATAAATAACGGGCTTTTAGATACCAATAAAATAACTGGTTTAAAAACAAAAATGACTAATTACTGCAGGGTCGGCGGAAATTCATATATCTACGAGGACCAGGCAATTAAATTTGAAAATGCAATTATTGAGGTTTTGAGAAAAAATCCAACAAGAACCTTAAAATGGATTGATGACTATTATAAAAACACAAAAAAATTATTTGCTTGGCTGAATAGTATAAAAAATAAAAATTTTAGCAAGTTATCAAAAGACGAGTTGAAAAAACTCTATAAAGAATACATAAAACAGGACACAATAATATGGCGATGGACATATCTGCCATTTTTGATTGATAACGCCATAAATGCAGAATTAAATTTTATATTTTTAAAACTTGATATAAGGCCAGAAAAAATTTCTGAGGCAATCAAAACTTTGAGTTTTAGCGCTAAAATAACTTTACACAAAAAAGAATACTTTGCTCTTTTGAAATTAGCGCAGGATGTTAAAAAGAAAGGAATGGGAAATTGTGAAAAAGAAATTAAAAAACATCTTTCACAGTGGGGCTGGAAAAACTCATGGATTTATAATCAAAACCCCTTTACCCTAGAGCAGCTAAAAAAAGAAATATCAGAGGCAGAAAAAATTGATTATAAAAAAGAACTGGCAAATTTTCAAAAAGAGCAGAAAAAAAAGTCACAGGAGAAAAATAATTTTTTATCGAAATTTAAAAATAAACACTTAAATGTACTGTCAGATATTTTAGCAGAATATAATTTTTGGCATGCTTACAAAATGGAAGAAATGACAAAAGCAGTATATTTAGCAAAGCCGTTTTTTGAGGAATTGGCAAAAAGATTTGGTATAAAATACAAGGAACTATTAGAAATGGAGCCAGGCGACGTGGAAAAAGAAAATATAGAAATAAAGAGATTAAAAGACAGGGCAATAGATTGCGGAATTGTTATGATAGATGGAGAAAGAACTCCTTTAGAGGGAAAAGATTTAGAGTTTATAAAGAAAAAATTTGAGAAATCTCTTAAGGCGGTAAAAACGTTTAACGGATTTAGCGTTTTTAGCGGGCTTGCGAGAGGCAGGGCATTGGTTGTTACCCAGGCAGCTAAAATAGATGTTTCAAAAATTTCAGTTGCAAAAGGCACGGTTTTGGTTGTCAGTATGACTTCAGTCAATACTGTTCCTTTGGTTAAAAAAGTTTCTGCTATAGTTACTGATGAGGGCGGACTTTTATGCCACGCTGCAATCATTGCCCGCGAATTAAAAATTCCTTGTATTGTTGGCACAAAAATCGCTACAAAAGTTTTGACAGACGGCGATTTAGTGGAGGTGGATGCCAATAAGGGAATAGTAAAAATTATTAAGTAAAAAAAACATGGAAATAAAAAATTTACCGGAAAAATATAAAAAATTATGGGAAAAATGTTTGCCAATTTTGCAAAAAGGCAGGCCGGGCGATGATATCCACGTTATTCAAGTTGCTGAGTTTATTATTAATAGCAAAAATAAAGATTTTGATTTGGATGTTTTGATCCCTGTTGCAATTATGCACGATATCGGGCATGCCGGCATTTTACCCGAACATTTTAAATACATAACCGGGGGCGTGCGACTTGTTAATGCAAAATTAGTGCATATGTTGGTTGGAGCGAAAATGGCAAAGGAAATTTTAGAATCAATAAATTATGACAAAGATAAAACTGCAGAAATTGTTGATATGATAAGCATGCACGACGCAGACCAGCTTGAGGGCACCAATATCGCCGAGGTCTACAATACGCAAAACAAAAGGATTTTTCATGACATTGATTGCATGGATAGATACAGCTTAGAACGCATGCAGAAAATGAAAAAAATGTTTCCCGATATAAATAAAATGTTCGAAATGTTAGAAAAGAACTTAGATTCATTTTTTGATCCAAGTTTAAAAGAAGTTGCGAAGATTAAACTAGAAGAAATAAAAAAGCAAATGTTGAAAAATGAGTAATTCTCTGCCTATTAGAAAAGACGTTGAACTTTTTCGCTGGGGGCCGATACCCGGTAATCTTTTTTGCATGAGCGATTACCACGATATTCATTTAGGCCTGTACCCGAAAAAATATCCGAATTATAGGTGGCCGGACTACATTATGTTTTTTGAGGGAAATTTGATGTATTGGCTCAATGAAATGAAACCGCTTGAGGAAGCTGGCAGAAAATTGTTTTTTGATATTATGATTCCAAAAGCTCAAAGAAAATTATTGCGCAAAAGGTGCGATAAAACATTTGCTGACTTGGTTGCGCTTGAAGAAAAAATTGATAAAACAAATTTGAAAGGTCTTTCATCTGGAGAATTTTTAAATCTATGGAATTTATTCCGCAACGCGACACAAAATTTTTGGAGTGAATGGATACCCTGTGAAATGGTAAATTACGGATGTGTTCCAGCGCTTCATGAATATCTAAAAAAATATATTAAAAACGAAAATGAACTGGCGTCAGCCATGGAAATATTTACAGCTCCTGAAAGTCCGTCTTTTTACCAGCAAGAAGAAATTGAATTATCAAAAACAAATAATATTGCAGCGCACCAGAAAAAATATTTTTGGATAGAGAACAGCTATGGAGGTGCTGAAGTACTTGATAAAAAATATTTTATAGAAAAGAAAAAAGAGCTGCCCAAAAATATTAGGCAAAAAATTGAAAAAAAATTCAAAGAAATCAAAAAGAAAAAAATTGATACTTTGAAACGTTATAAAATACCAGAAGATTTTATGAAGCTTGCTGATGCCGCTGTTATCAGTGTTATGTGGCAGGATGAAAGGAAGGGATATGTTTTTAAATTTTTGCACTATAAAGATATTTTGCTTAAAGAAGCTTCAAGGCGCCTTAAAGTCAATGCCCAAGATTTAATGCATTTTAAGGGCAGCGAAATAGCCAAAATGCTTTCAGGAGAAGATTTCAGCCAGGAAATGGAGAGGCGCAGAAATCCTTTTGCCATGGTTGTTACAGATAAAGTTTTATTTTTTTATGGTCAAGACGCATTGAAATTGAAAGAAGTATATGAGCACAAGAACTTGGGCACAACAGAAAATTTAAAAGGAACAGTTGTCAGCAAAGGAAAAGGAGGCATTGTGAAAGGAAAAGTCAGGATTGTTTTTGACCCCAAAAATGCCGGCAAATTTAACGAGGGCGATATTTTGGTTTCCGGAATGACGAGCCCGGATTATGTTTTTTTAATGAAAAAAGCTGGCGCGATTATTACTGATTCGGGAGGAATTACATCTCACGCAGCAGTTGCCTCACGAGAGCTTGAAAAACTTTGCATAGTCAACACCAAGATCGCAACAAAAATTTTGCATGACGACGATGTTGTAGAGATTGATTCAAACAAGGGAGTAGTAAAAATTTTGAAATAGAAAATGACAATAAAAAAGTTTATAGATAAAAAGTGGGTTTATAGTTATTCTAGGAGAATGACGTACCAAAAGGTTCGCCTGTATAATTATGGTCGTTGGAAAGGATTCCAGGATATTTTTGGGTGCAACCAAATCTACGAAATTTATAGGACTATAAATGGCGATTGCTCTGTTTACTTTTCGGAGAATGATTATAAAAATTTTAAAAGAGAGCTGGCTGAAAAATTTTCAGACAAAAAATTTATCATAAAAACAGTTGGCGGATTGGGGAGATTGATTCAAAATAATTTTGATGAATATTTAAAGTTTGCGAAAAAACTGCCGCAGGACGCTAGCGAATACCCAAACAAAAGAATTATCAATATTTTAGAAAAGTTTTATAAGCTGGAAAATATTTTGAGTACAAACTGCTGGATATTGTTCGGTGATTTTGAAGCAGCTCTTACAAATAGCTTTAAAGAATTTATGAAAAAAAATGGTATAGCTCAAGACAAAATAAACGAAATTGTTTTAAGATTATCAGAGCCGAGAAAAATGATTCCAGTTGATATGGAAAAATCTTCGTTGCTTAAAATAGCTTTGCTTTCAAGTAAAAAACAAAAAGAAGCCCTGAATAAACATTTTCAAAAATTTGCTTATATGCCAATGTATGATATTGATTATGATAAGTATGACTTAAAATATTTTAAAGGCAAATTGGCGGATATAAATAAAAAAACGGCAAAAACCCAGATTGAAAAAGAAATTGCAGACATCGAAAAAAAATATAAAGTTAGGAAATCGAATTACTCAAGAATTATAAAAGAATTTAGTAAAAATAAAGAGCTATTTTATATATCAAAATTTTTTGCTGACTATAGCTATCTCAAAGATTTTAAACCATACACAAGAGACAACGGAGGTTTTTATATCAAGCCCCTATTTCTAGAAGTAGCAAAAAGAACTAATTTAAGTTTAGATCAAGCACTTTCTTTAAACGAAGAAGAAATACCAAAAATGTTAAATGAAGAAATTCATTTAAATCCTGCGGATTTGGAGGTAAGAATGAAAAATAGTGCCTATCTTTGTGAAGATGGATATATTACTTTGGTGACCAACAAGAAAGAATTAGAAAAATTAGATAGAGTTTTAAACCCGAGCGAAGAAATAATAGAACTGAAGGGTTTAGGAGTTTCAGAAGGTTTTGCAAAAGGAAAAGTATCTGTTATTTTAAGCAACAATGATTTTAAAAAGTTTAAAGAGGGTGGAATTTTGGTAACCAGTGCCACAAGGCCTGATTTTGTTCCGTTGATGAAAAAAGCCATAGCAACAGTTACAGATGAAGGCGGAATACTTTCTCATGCTGCAATTATTTCTCGCGAACTTGGCAAGCCGTGTATTGTCGGTACAGCCAAAGCCACGAGGGTTTTAAAAGACGGCGACCTTGTCGAGGTTGACGCAGATAGGGGTGTGGTAAAAATTTTAAAACATGGTTGATAAAAAAATAATAAAAATTATAAGGCAGTCAAATTATTGGAAGGCAGAGGGGCCGGCTTTGATGAAGTTGTGCGAGGCGCCAGTCATGGGTTTTGCCAATATAGCAAGATACAACAAAGGATTAAAATATTCTCCAATTTTTTTCTTTACAAAAAAAGGATATGGCTACCAATTTTTAGACGAGCAAGACAGTGTAAATGTAATAGCTTTTCATATTAATAAAGGAGAAAAGTATATAGACAGCAGGATTAAATTGTGGGCTGATTTTGAAAAGAAAACTTTTTTATCGGCAAGCATAATAGATAAAATAGATTTGTCGGATTTGTCTAATAAAGAACTTTGGAATTTATACGACGCTTTCCACGAATATTTAATAAACACCTGGTGCGTTGCGATGTTTTTAGAGGGAAACGGAATATATTTTGAAAAAGCGTTAATACCAAAAATATGCAAAGAAACGGGACTATCAGAATCGGAAGCCGCCAGCAAAGCCGCAATTTTGACAACTCCGGAAAAACAATCTTTTTCTAAAAAAGAGCATATTTCTTTATTAAAAATTGCTCTGGAATTTTTAAAGAACAATGTTGCAGCTGATATATTTCTTGAAGATCTAAAAAATAAACACGCAAAAATTTATAAACTTTTGAATAATCATCAAAAAAGTTTTTATTGGGTGAGAAATAATTATAAAAATGTTACTAAAATAACAGAAGATGAATTTTTAAAAGAAGTTAAGAATATTTCTAATGGAAAAGATATTAATGCGATAAAGTCGGAGTTGAGCCGTGCGCAGGATGTTGAGAAGTTAGAAAATAAAAAAACGGAGATTAGAAAAAGTTTGAAAATTTCAAAAGAATTAGAAAAAGAAATAAAGATTTTTTCTGTTTTTGGATGGTGGCACGATGAAAGGAAAAGAATTAATTTGCACAGCTTGCAATATATTTTTATATTTTTAGATGAAATTGCAAAAAGAATGGGTTTAACTTTCAGGCAGATAAACAATATTACCAACAAAGAAGTAAAAGATTTTTTGATTAGTGGAAACAAACTAGATATAAAGGAAATTAAAGAAAGGGAAAACATGATGCTGTACATTCTTTTTGATAACCAAAAATTTAATGTATGCAGTGGCAGGGAAGCGGAGGAATATTTCAACGAAATTTTAAAATCAACTGGAAGCGGGCAGAAAAATGAAAAAGAATTAAAGGGATATGTTGCCTGCTCTGGGGGTAAAGATAAGGTGCAGGGAAAAGTGAGTTTGATTTTGGATGTAAAAAAAGAAAAATTTGAAGAAGGGACTATTTTGGTAACTTCAATGACTAGGCCGGAATTTGTGCCTATTATGAAAAAAGCCAAAGCAGTGATAACCTCTGAAGGCGGAATTACCTCGCATGCAGCCATTGTTTCGCGCGAGTTTAATATTCCCTGCATTATCGGCACCAAAATTGCCACAACATTTTTTAAAACCGGCGATAACATTGAAATGGATTTATCAAAAGGTACAATTAAAATTTTAAAATAACATGGACAAAAATGAAATATTAAAAATTGTAAAATCAAATCGCTGGAATATTCAGGGTTTTAACGGCGTGCCATTGTATTTGATGAGCGCAGCCACTGATTCTGGCTGGCTAGTTAAAGAAGTATTTGGGCAGGGGTATACTCACTTTTTTTATTTTTTCTATAAAAATCGGGCGTACATGCATTATGACGAAGCTGATTGGGAAAATATTTGCGAGGCATATTTCAAAAAGGTTAAGTCCATAAAAGAATTAGAAAAATTAGTTATTGGCTGGGAGAAGCGTTATCAAAAATTAGTTAAAGAGACAAGCTATAATCCTAAGAAGCTGGATGGCCTAAGCGACAGCCAGCTTGTGAATTTAATGAAAAAACTTTCAGATAGAGTGAGCGAGGCAGTTGGTTTTGCTCATGCGATTGAGGGGATCACCTTCGGAAGCGAGAAAAAATTGAGGGAAATTTTTGGGTCGCGCGGCAATATTACTGAACAAGAATTTGGCATTGTTTGCTCGCCAGTACATCCGTCATTTCTTTTGGGGGCGCAGCAAAAACTGTGGGCTTTAAGACAGCTTAAAGGAGAGAAACAAGACAAAGCCATCAAAAAATTTATTAAAGATTACGGTTGGATTGAAAACAGTTATCTTGGCGCTAAAAGATTTTCAAAAGATGACATTATTAAAAGAGCAGAGGGGTTGAAGGTAAAGCCGGGATTTAATCACAAAGAAGTTATTGCCCAGAAAGAAAAAACATTGAAACGCTTTAATCTTTCTGAAAAAGAACGTTTTATTATTTCCACCATTGAATTATGTTTTCATTGGCAGGATGAACGTAAAAAATATATTTTTCAAACGATTTCTGCATTAGATCCAATTGTAAAAGCAGTCGGCGCGCGATTTAAAATAGAATTGTCTGATTTAAAATTTGCGACTCCGCAGGAAATTTCAGAAGATAATTTTTCTGATTTAAATTTTAAAAAACAACTCAAAAAGCGCCAGCAAAAAAGCGTTTATTATAGCATTCCCGGAAAAAATTATATATTTACAAATGGGGACTATGACTTTTTTTCTAATGGATTGCATGTGGCTTTGCAAGATAACGGCGGCCAATTAAAAGGAATGGTAGCCAGCCCGGGAGTGGTGCAGGGCGTGGTTAAGGTTTGCGAATCAGTAAGCGACATTGATAAAGTCCAAAACGGAGAAATAATTGTGGCATCCATGACCCGTCCAGAATATTTGCCAGCAATGCAAAAGGCGGCCGCATTTATTACCGAGGAAGGCGGAATTACCTGTCATGCAGCTATTATTGCCCGCGAAATGAAAAAACCCTGCATTATCGGCGTTCGTACAGCCACAAAAGTTTTAAAAGACGGCGATTTGGTTGAAGTGGATGCAAACAAGGGAATTGTTAAAATAATTAAGTGATTTATGGATAAAAAACAAATTATAAAATATTTGGAAAGCAATGAGTTGGACGTGCAAAGCGCCAATGCTACGATTTGGACGGCGGATTTAGTTTACGAGGCCTATGTAAATTCTCAAAACGACCCAAAGGGTACCCCAAAAAATAATTTAAATATTTTGTTTTGCAATATTAATTTCCGTAATCCCGAAACGCCTTTTCAGATGCCCTGGCATACCCAAATTGCAGCAAAGAGAGGTTTTGCCGGAATGGAAAAAAGAGTTTACGAGGATTGTCTTAAAGATAAAAAAAGCATTGTTAGGAAAATAAAGAAACATCAAGGTCTTGAATATAAATTAGATGGCATTTGGAAAAATTATAAAAAAATCAGAAAGAATATCACAAAAAAAGAGGAGTTAAAGACCTTTCAGAAGATGATTCCTTTGTATAAAGATTGGTGGCACTATGCTGTTATCGGGGAAAACAAAGGAGATTTTATAACCTCTGATATTGTCCCAGCTTTTGCGAAAAGGCATGCCCTGGAAATATCACAAGCAAATGAGATTTTTAACTCGCTTTCGCATCCCAAAGAACAATCCGTATTAAGTTTGGAAAGAAAAAAGTTTTTGGAGATTTGCCTTTTGTACAATAGGAGAGCAGATAATGCATTAGCAAAGAGAATAGATAATTATTTAAAAAAATATTTTTGGTTTAAAACAGATATTTACAGGGCAAGGGAGATGACGCCTGCATTGGTTGCAAAAGAGGTGGTTAAAGAAGTTAACAAAAGAGGAAAGGAAGAAATAAAAAAAGAATTTTTAGAAATTGATAAAAATTTTAATAGTTTGGAGAAGAATAAAAAGGAGTTGATGAAAACAATGAAGTTTAACAAGCGAGATAAGATAGATATTTATTTTGCAGAGCAAATTAAATTGTGGGCTGACATAAGAAAAGAGGGAATGATGAAGGGAATGTATTACCTGTATACTTTTATAGAAGATTCAGCAAAAAGAAGAAATTTGCAGTATCCCGACTTATCAGCTTATTTGTTGAAAGACATAGAAAATTTTATAAAAAATGACGTGTCTCCGGACAAACAGGTTTTGAAAGAACGAGAAAAGGGTATATTTTTATATTGGCAGCGTGGGAAAAAGGTTAAATTTTTCTTAGGACAAGACGCCAAAGATTTATTAAAAGCAGCGACAGAGATAAAAACAAACGAGGTGAAGGGACAAATTGCAAGTTCGGGAGGATTAAAAAAAGTTGAAGGAAGGGTCAAAATAATTTATAATCCCGCAAAAGAAAAATTTGAACACGGAGAAATTCTAGTTGCCTCAATGACGCGCGTGGAATTTGTGCCGTTGATGAGAAAAGCCAAAGCAATTATTACAAATGAGGGCGGGATTGCCTGTCACGCGGCAATTGTTTCGCGCGAGCTGGGATTGCCGTGCATTATTGGAACAAAAAATGCAACAAGGGTTTTGAAAGACGGCGACCAAGTGGAAATGGATTTAGATAGGGGCACGGTCAAAATCATGAGCAGGAAATGACGAAAAATACTTTCAATTTTCACCTAATTTGATAGAATTAAGTAAGCTAAAAATGATTAAGAATAAACAAGATAAACGCTCAAATTTTTCTGTCAATGACCTAATTTTGTTTTGCATACATTCTGTTATTGCAAATTCCGAGCAGTGCAGTTTTGAACGCTTGGTAAAAGAGTGTTTTACTTTGTTTCCCGAAACATTGAGATTCACGCGCTATCCCATTTGGCCTGATTCGCGGAAGTTGGATAGACCATTAAGGGCTTTACGCAATGAAAAACTAATTATTGGAGATCCAAAGACATATTTTGTTTTAACAAAAACAGGCGCAGAAAAAGCAGCAGTTGTTTCCAAAAAATTAAGGCAGGGAAAACTATTGTGATAATCCCAAAAAAAATTTCACCAAAGGATTTAAAAAAGATTACAAAAATAATCGGAATTATTTTGTTGCTGGTGTTTTTTTACATATGTTTTGAAATTTATGTTCCGGTAAATCCCAGCTCTCAGGAAACAATTACTTATACTTTGCAAAAGGGATGGTCAAATGTTCAAATAGCAGATGATTTGCAAAAATTAAGAATAATTAAAAGCAGTTATTTTTTCAGGTTCTATGTTTTAATATCTTTGCAGCATTCAAGCTTGCAGGCAGGAGAATATAATTTATCTCCCAGAATGTCTATTTATCAGGTCGCAAAAAAAATGGCGACAGGGGACGTAATCAGAGACAATATTATAATTTTGGCAGGTTGGGATATAAAAGACATTGGCAATTACTTAGAATCAAAAGGAATTTGCAGTCAGGATTATTTTATTTCTCTTACGCAAAAGGATTATAGCAGCGAATTCACTTTTTTGCAGGATAAGCCGAAAAATCTTGGCATTGAAGGATATCTTTTTCCAGATACTTATGAAATTTCAAAGGGTGAAACCTGCGAAGATATTTTAGGTTTAATGCTGGCAAACTTCAGTAAAAAATTGACGCCGGACTTAAAAAATGAAATTGCAAAACAAAAAAAATCAATTTTTGACATAGTGACAATGGCATCTTTGCTTGAAAAAGAAGTCAGGACTTTGAACGACAAAAAAATCGTTTCGGGAATTTTGTGGAAAAGAATATCAATCGGCATGCCTTTGCAGTTGGACGCCACAATAAATTATATTACAGATAAAAGCAATCCGTCAGTGGCAACAAAAGACACAAAAATTGATTCGCCTTACAACACTTATAAATACACGGGCTTGCCAAAAGGTCCTATTTCAAGCCCGGGAATTGATTCAATCACAGCTGCTATTTATCCAAAAGCCACAAATTATTTATATTATTTATCCGACGGCAAAACAATTTTCAGTGAAACTTTAGAACAGCACAATGCAGCAAAGGCAAAATATTTACCTTAACAATGAAAGTAGAAGATGCAATTAAAATAAGGAGAAGCATTAGAAAATATAAAGACATAGCGGTGCCGGAAGATTTAATTAATGAATTGATTGAGGCGGCAAGATTGGCTCCGTCGGCATATAACGCCCAGCCGTGGAAATTTTTTATTGTAAAAGACAAAAACTTAAAACAGAAACTCAAAGACAATAATATTTTTAAGCATCCGTTTGTTTATGAAGCTCCGCTTATAATAATTTGTTGCGGAGACCCGGATGTTTTTCCAAAAGAAAGATTTGAAAATATTTACAGCAATGCCAGTGAAATCGGTGGAGGAGTTGGGGCAGTTAGAGATGTTTCAATCGCCAGCCAAAATTTGGTCTTAAGAGCAACCGAATTGGGATTGGGAACTTGTTATATCGGTTTAGTAAACAGAGAAAAAATTAAGGAGATTTTAAATATTCCAAAAAATTACGTTTTACCGTTTGCTATTTTAGCCGGATATCCCGATGAAGCTCCAAAGCCAACTCCAAGAAAAAAAATAGATGAAATGCTCTTTAATTATTAGGTCTATTGACACGATTTCTATTATAGATTAAGATATAAATACAATTAATTAATAAAATCCGCAGACAGCAGGTAGCTTATGCATAAACCCTGCCGAGGATAAGCATTATTTTTAGTGTTTATTTTGTCTGCGGAGACGCAGTTTTTTTTATGGCATTAACTAAACAGCAAAAAACAAAGCAAATAGACAGCATAAAAGAAAAGGTTTCGAAACAGAAATCAGTAATTTTTGTTGACTTTGCAAAGGTTTCTTCAAAAGATATGTTTTCTTTAAGGAAGAATTTGAAAGAGGCAGGATGCAATTTAAAAATTGCCAAAAAAACATTGATTAGAATTGCTTTTGGCCAATCAAATATTTCTTTTTGGAATAAAATAAAGCCGTCAATTCCCGGACAACTTGCCTTGGTTTTTGGAATTGAAGATGAAATAGCACCGGCAAGAATTTCAAATACATTTGCGAAAACACATGAAAGTTTTAAAATTTTGGGAGGAATTTTCGAAAATAGGTTTATTGGCAGAGAAAAGGTGTTGGCATTGGCCAACATCCCGCCAAGAAATGAGTTATTGAGCCGGCTGGTCGGCTCTATTCAAAGTCCAATAGCAAGTTTTGTGAGAGTGCTAAATAAAATATCAGAAAGTAAATAATAATTTCTAATTTCGAATTTCGAATAAAACTCGAATTTCGAATTTCAAAATTTAATCGAAATTCAAAATTCAGAATTCAAAATTCATAATAATATGGCAGAAGAAAACAATGTACAGGTGCCAGAAAAATTTCAAAAACTGGTAACCGAAATCGAAAAGATGCCAGTTGTAGAATTGGCAGAATTGGTGAAGGTTTTGGAAGCCAAGTTTGGCGTTTCAGCAGCCGCTCCGGTAGCAGTTGTGGCCGCGGCAGCCGGACCGGTTGAAGAAAAAACGTCTTTTAATGTTGAGTTAAAGGAAGTCGGAGCGCAAAAAATTGAGGTTATCAAAGTGGTCAGAGATGTTACTGCGAAGGGTTTGAAAGAATCAAAGGATTTGGTTGATGCAGCCGCAGCCGGAACAGCCCAGATGGTAAAAGAAGGAGTTAAAAAAGAAGAGGCAGACCAAATTGCAAAGAAATTTGCAGCCGCCGGCGCCAAGGTGGAAATCAAGTAAGATTTAAAAAGATAAAAACAGGGGATTTAGCCCCTGTTTTTGTGAGCGTCTTCTATTGACAAAGTGGTTTTAATATGCTATAAATAATAATATAGTACAAACAGAGGGGCTGAAGCTCCTCAAAAACAATTTTTTCAGGAGGTGTGCGGTGAAAACTACAAATGTGGTTTGGGGTCTGCTTGTGTTTGCAGGATTTCTTTTGGGAATGGCGACGGGTCCTACGATCCAACGCTGGGTCAACTTGAAGACCCAAACGTCGTCGTCCGGTAGTGTCACGATTCCGAACCCGATTCGCGAGCCCGGGTCGGCGCATGAAGCGTTGTCCAAGGTGGCGCGTGAACTGGACTACTACGCGTATCTTGATGAGGTTGAGGTGCCGTACGGCACTTTTCCGGCGGCGCAGCTTTCCAAGTGGAAGCGCGTCTCGGAAGAGGAGCGACATTTGAATGCGGGGAACGGAATCTTCAGGATTTCCGTCGACTTCAATCATGAGGGCGACGAAATCTACGGAGTGGACATTCAATGGCGGGGCGGCAGTTCTACTTCGTTTCCGTACCGTCTTGGCAAATCGGAGACAATCGATTTTACCATGAAGGCGATCCGGGAAATGGAGGATGCCAGGCCGGCCGCTGCGGCAGCGCGAAAGAACACAAAGTAACGGCGCAAGGCGTCAGGGCGTTGGGAGAAATGCGAGGAATCGCAGGACTCCCAACGCCTGTTTTTTTTACAAAAAAATGGTAGAATTTATTAATGGCTCTATACCCTAGACCCTGGAACGAAGTTGGGTCGAGCCCGACAAAATTTTTTAAAAAAGTTTTTGTATAGGGGGCATTTAGCTCAGCGGTAGAGCGTTCCGTTCACATCGGAAAGGTCATAGGTCCGATTCCTATAATGCCCACAAAAAACATGATGTCCGCTTATAAAAAACTTTTTTGGACAGAGCATTCAAAAATAAAAATGCGGCAATATGGGTTTTCAAAACAAAAGCTGTTGGGAATACTTTATAGGCCGGAAAGAAAAGAGAAGGGAATTGCGCCGGGAACTTTGGCTGTGATGAAAACAAATAAGAGATTTGAGAATAAAACAATTCCGTTGCTGAAAACAAAATGGAAGCCGAAAAAAGTGCCAGGAGAAATTTGGATAATGTATAAAGACACCAAGGACTTTAGAAAAATAATCAGCGCGTGGCGGTATCCCGGAATTTCAAAACCAGGCGAAGAAATTCCAATCCCCGATGATATCCGCCGCGAGTTGGAAAATAATTATGGAAACAAATAAAATAATATCGCTACGCTATCAGTTGGTTATAGGTTACGTTTTGTTAATTGTCGGTATTTTGCTTATTGTTTTGCCGATTTGGCAGACATATAATATTTTTGTCGGCAAAGCAATGCCTGCGCAGGTTTTTGCCAGGCCGGCTGCCTTGAAAATAAATCAAAATGTCAGCGCCTTTGATATTCAGGGGCAAATTCAAAATGCGTTAATAAAAGTTGTGCCGATTGATTTTATAGATAACACCCTGAACCTTGCGACCTGGCTGCTTTTGGTGTGGATTTTAATTTATGGCGGTGGCAAGATTGCCGAAATAGGTGTAAAATTATTGAATGGTACAAAATAGCGAACAAAACATTTTTGTAGAATGGTTTTTTTGGCATTTTTATGAAACGCCGACTTTTTTGTTTGGCGTCTGGAAAAATTATATTTTCTTTGCCTTAAATTATTTTTCGTTGCCGGTTCTGTTAAAATCGCTTTTTGCTCCGTGGCGAAAATATAAATGGAATTATCCTAAAGGAATCAATGTTGTTGAGTTTTTCAATACTTTTATTTCCAATGCATTTTCCAGAATTTTGGGGGCTGTAATGAGGGCTGTTTTGATTGTTGCCGGAATTTTATTTCAAATTTTTGTCATATTGGCAGGATTAATAATTTTTTTGGCGTGGCTTTTAATTCCGTTTATCGTAATAGCGGGATTTTTATTTGTTTTTCTTTACTAAGATGTTTAATTTTGAATTAAAAAATACTGATATTCTGCAGGCGGTGGAAAGGGAAAAATTTCCTCTGTTTAGGTTCGCCCGGCTTTTCAAAAATATTTTTTTAGTTTTGTTTTTAATTGCATTCCTGTCCACGGGATTTTCTCTTTTTAATTTTACTTCAGGATATTCTTCTTCAAAGATGATGGTTTTATTTTTATCTTTTTTCCTTATCTTCTGGAACGTTGATTTATTTTCTGTCTTAAAGATTAAAAAACCAAAGGCGGCGCCAAATATTTTAGACGCGGTTTCAAACCTGACTGCTTACAATCTGGCTGGATTTTTAAATTTTGATTCAGCGAAAATTGTTATTGACTCAATGGGTCTTTGCAAAAAAAGGCGGCTTCCGATAAACTCAACTTCGCTTTTTTATTCTGCGGTAAAATCAAGCAAAGATATAAATTTAATTTGCATACGATTAGGATTAAATCCAAAAAAATTGCAGGCAGACCTTAAAAATTATTTAGAAAAAATGCCAAAACAGGACGACGGCAACACGCCTTTCCTGGACGATTTTCAAAAAACAATAGAATATGCACTTAAGGTTGCGGTGGACAGACAGCACGATAACATCGGAGAAAAAGAAATTTTAGTTGCATTGGCGAAAGAAGACGAATTTTTAAAAAAGTATTTAGTTGAGTTTGATTTAAAGCCGGAAGATGTTGAGAATTTAACCTTATGGCTTGATTCGGCGGAGGATTTAATGGACAAAAGCAAAAAGTTTTGGACATACGAAAATTTATTAAGAAAAGGATCTTTCGGAAAGGACTGGTCATCCGGATATACTATAACTTTGGACAGATTTTCTACTGATTGGAGAAAGGTTGTTTCAAAATGGAGATACAGGGAGATTATAGGCCACAAAAAAGAAATAGAGGAGACCGAGGTAATTTTATCTAAGTCGGGTTCAGCCAATGTTTTGATTGTCGGAGAACCCGGCACCGGCAGAAAAAGTATAATTGAGGCGTTGGCCCAGAAGTGTTATTGGGGGACGTCTCTGCCCCAATTAAATAGTATGAGGGTAGTTGAATTGGACCCAGTTTTACTGGCGGCGCAAATTCCTGATTTCGAAAGGTTAGAGGCAACGCTGGACCAGATATTTGCAGAAGTTGTTTTGTCTTCAAGCGTAATTTTGGTAATTGACGACCTTGAAAATTTTGTCGGGCAAAAAGTTCAGAAAGCAGGCGCCTTTGATGTTTCCGGGATTCTTTCAAAATATCTGCCTTTGCCTAATTTTAAGTTTATTGGCATAACAACCTACGAAGGGCTTCATAAAAATATAGAAGAAAATTCTTCTTTCGCAAATTTATTTGAAAAAGTTGAGGTCTCTGAGGTCACAGAATCAGAAACAATAAATATTTTGCAATCCGAGGCGCTGGAATTAGAATACAAATATAAAATTTTGGTTTTGTATCCTGCCATACGGGAAATTGTAAATTTAACCGCGCGTTATATGCCCAGCTTGCCTTTTCCCAAAAAGGCGCTGGATGTTTTAGACGAATCGGTTGTTTATATACAAAAATTAAAAGAAAAAGTGGTTTTGCCGCATCACATAGCTGAGATTGTTTCTAAAAAAACAGATATTCCGGTGGGGAAAATGGCAGTTAAGGAAAAAGAAACGTTGCTCAATTTGGAAAACTTAATTCACAGCAGAATTGTCAACCAGGAAGAAGCGGTAAGCGAAATATCAATTGCCATGAGGCGGGCAAGAATGGGAATTGCCTCAAAAACCAGACCCATGGGAACATTTTTGTTTTTGGGGCCTACCGGCGTCGGCAAAACAGAAACCGCAAAAGCTTTGGCTGAAATTTATTTTGGTTCTCCGGTCGCGAGAGATTCCCGCGGAGCGGGATCTCCCGACCTAGAAAATAAAATGATTCGTCTTGATATGTCGGAGTTTCAGGCAATTTCAGATATTCCAAGATTAATCGGGGCAACTTCGCCCGTAGAAATGCAGGGGATTTTAACAACTCCTGTCAGGGAGACGCCATTTTCTTTGGTTTTGTTGGATGAGGTTGAAAAAGCGCATCCAAATATTTTAAATTTGTTTTTGCAGGTTTTAGACGAGGGGCGCATTACCGATGGCCAGGGCAGAAAAGTTGTTTTTACAAACACAATAATTATATGCACATCAAACGCGGGAGCTGACATGATTTTTAAGCAGGTAGAATCCAATCAGCCATTGGAAAAAGATAAACTATTAGACGCGCTTTTTGAAAAAAATATTTTTAAGCCGGAATTTGTAAATCGTTTTGACGCCACTGTTATTTTCAGTCCATTAACAAAAGATAATTTAATGCAGATAGCCCAATTATCTTTGCAGGGTTTGCAGAAAAATCTGAAAGAAAAAGATATTGATTTTGAAATCACAGAGGATTTAAAACAAAAAATCGTTGAGTTGTCTTACAAGCCGGAATTTGGCGCCAGGGAAATGAGAAGGGTTATCCAGGATAAAGTAGAGAGTGCCGTGGCATCATCTCTTTTATCAGAAAAAATTAAAAAAGGAGATAAGATTCAAATTAATCCAGAAAATTTTGAGTTGATTGTAAATCCAGTTTCCTAATTTTGGCCTTGACAGGATTTTTATTAGGAGTAATATAAGTTAAAGTATGAAAACATCATTTATTAAAAAAATTAATTCAAACCTTTTGGCAACCTTATTGTTAAGCTTGCTTTTGTTGGATAAAAGTCCAGGAGGTTTTGATAAATAAGAAAATAAATAAAAAATAAAAACTATATTATCAAAAAATCCTCCTGGCGGAGGATTTTTCTTTTGCCCCGCCGCATTTGCGGATTTAAATCCGCAAATGCGGCGGGGTGAAGGGACAG
>JBEKVX010000016.1:0-16000 GCA_049513595.1 Candidatus Staskawiczbacteria bacterium
TTTTTATAATAGCTGTAACAGTGCCTATTCTATCGGTGCTCGAAGTTGCGCTCACATCTGCTGAAATAAAAAACGGTTCTCCCTGGGAATATGACGGCGGCTGCGGAGTCATGCAGGCATTTTCTATTTGAATAACATCTTTGGGCAATATTGATGTATTTAATGCTTCAATCTGCCTTCCGGCGTCGCGGAAATTTCCTTTTGACTCAATTTCAAAAATAGAAGAACTGCCCGAAGGATAAACTTTTGCCGTAGTAGTATAAGTGGCCCCATTGCCAAAGCTGGTGCCAAAAGAAATTTCACAGTCAGTGCACGTGCTTGGATCGCAATCATTACCAGTAATAACAGGGATTGCATCGCCTGGAAGCGGATCGCAATAAATACTTTCGTCAGCGGAATGGTCATGTACGCTGGTGCAATAATTGGAGCTGATTGAGCCGTCAGGATTGGTCAAGCTGAAGATTGAGCACAATCCCGTTTTTACATAGGTCGTCTTGCCAGTGGCCTGGTCTTCGCTTAATGGCGGCAAGACCTGCTTGTCATAATAAAGAACTTTTTCAATTCCGCTGTCAGCGGCATAAAAGCCCACCACGGAGTTTCCTATGTTCCTTATAACTTTAATTTCGCTGTACAAAAGTATGCTTATAGACAAGACAACAGACAAAATAATTATCATTATAAAAAAAGTGATAATCAATGAAACGCCTTTTTGTTTGTCTGTATTCATTTTCTATTTTGCATTAAGATTTCTTTGCGAAACCGTTGTTTGAATTGTTCTTTCCGGATTTTGGCTGTCGCCTGAAATTTTGACATTCAAAAGTATGGTTATTTTTGGCTGAACGGAATCATTTTCTGAAGCTCCGCATTGCGAAGTTGACATACAACTGGGAGAAGTAAAAGTGGAACCATTTGATCCGTTAACAGAAAATCTGATAGGGTTTGTCGGGTCTAGTTGCAGATTGGCTGAAGTAAGAGGAGTTACTGTTGTTGCGTCATTATTTTTTTCTTCTTTCAAAATATTATCTGTATCCAGAAAAAATTCTTGACAGGTGGGATTGCCAGAAAAATCAAGGTCTGATTGATTCAAAAATTTTATACCCTTGAATGTTGAGGAAGTAAAATCGTAACGGGTAAGCAGATAAATATATCCTAAATTATCTGATCCCAAGCAGCTTCCCGACGTATCTTTTGTTGCCATTCTCAGTGCCTTTGACATATATTCTTCAACATAGCTGATTTGATTTAAAAGTTCCTGTTCCGACAAGACCCTTTTTTGATTTTGAACAATAGAAATAAAAATGCTGATGGCAGCTCCGATAACAAACAAAAACACTGCCATGACCACAATTAATTCTATTAAAGTGAAACCTTTTGAATACTTCATTATTTTTTTATTTATTGGCCGGGCGGCGGAACTACCGGCTGGCTGCTAAGATAATTATACCAATCATATAATGTTTCTTCTGATGCAATGCAATTAGATCCGGGGCAAACGCCAGTACCAGCTTGGTTGTAGGGGTTAAGAATAGTTGCTTTCTGATTCCAGGAAACTTGCACTACAACTTTTATAATATAATCTGAAGTATCGGTGCAATCTTTATCGGGCAGGCATGTAATTATAATTTTTCTTTTAAATTTTGTATCTGTTCCGCTGGTATAATTATAAAAACCGCTTCCATTTTGCGATGAATCTATTTTCAAATAATCCGTATCAACCCAGGGAGACATCCTTGTGGATTCATAGTCCGCCTCGCATCCCTGGGTGCAGTCAATGCCATTGTTAATTCCACCTGCTGTAAGTCCATCAACCCAGCTAGCTGTACCAGGATTTTGATCCATGTTCAGCCAATTTATGTCTCGTATGTTTCTGGCTGTTTCCATGCCTTCCTGCGCCAGATAAGTTGCTGTAAGCCGGTCTGCCGCATCCGAAGTTAAAATCACCACCATTGAAAAAGCACTGAAAATTCCCACAACCGCAACAGACAAAATAAAAATTGAGATTATCAGCTCTATAATAGTGAAGCCCCTTGATAATTTCATTAATTTTAAATTAAAAATTTTATTGCTATTGGACGCTTATTAACCCGGAGGTATTTATCCAAATAATTCTCTCCGCCGAGGCGTCTGACTTTAATCCCAAAATAATTCCAATTCTGGAATGGTCGCTATCTACGCAGTCAAAATCAAGCGAACATTTATTTTCTATATTTACTTGGGGTCCCGGCGGACTGAAGTTTATGCTGGTGAAATTGCCAATAATATTTTCCATTGACTTTATGTACAAATCCGGGTTGTCTTGGCTTAAATCAGTTGTTTCTATAATGCAGTCCGATGGCGGAGTGGATTCGGGCACATTGCTACATAAAACACGGGGGGCAGGATAAGGATCATCATATATTTCATCGCCCTGGTTATAATTTATGTCAGCATATATAGAATATATCTCTTGGGATTCTCCAAGATGAATGTAAATGCCATATCCTTTTATTGTTGTTATTAACTGCGGAGGATTTTCGCCGTCATTTATTTGCAACCCAGACAAGCCCAAATCCTCGGTTTTTCTTAAATCCTGAGCCAACTTATAAGCAGCCCTTGAAAGAGCGAACTCCTTTTGCATTTTAGGAAAATCAGAAATTATAATCATAGAAAACATCGTGATAATAAAAATTACAACAATAATTTCAATCAAGGTAATTCCGCTTTTAAAATTTTTAATTTCAAATTTCAAATTTCAAATTTCAAATTAATAATAAATGCAGGTACCATTGAATTATTTGATTTCCGCAAATGACTGCTACAAGTGTTCCAATAACTAAAAATGGGCCAAAGGGTATTTCGCTTTTCAAACTCTTTTTTTCTAAAACCATCAGTATTACTCCTATTATAGCACCAAAAAAGAACGCCAAAAACAAGGCAACAAAAATATTGGGCATGCCGAGTAAAAGCCCCATTAAAAAGGCCAATTTTACGTCTCCCAAACCCATCCATTTGCCTTTTGAAGCTAAAAATATTATCAGAAAAAATGCAGAAGCACTAATAGCGGCGATGATATTATATATTGTATGTTGTATATTGTATGTTGGAAAAAAATTATAAACAAAAGTGATTATAATTGCCGGAAATAAAATTTTATCGGGAATTATGTAATTTTTCAAATCATAAACAAAAATGATTATCAGGGAGCTGGCAATATAAAATAGGAAAATTGTATTTAGTATGTTGTATATTGTATGTTGGGGAAAAGTTATAAATATAATTAAAAATAAAATGGCGGCGGCAGTTTCTACCAACGGATATTGAATTGAAATTTTTTTATGGCAATATCGGCATTTTCCTTTCAAAAATAAAAAACTAAAAACAGGGAATAAATCCTGCCAAGATAATTTGTGTCTGCAGTCCGGGCAAAAACTTCTTCCATTCAAACTTTTTTTCTGCTCTAAACGATAAATCACGCAATTTAAAAAACTTCCGATGACTAAACCGAACAAAAATACAAAAATATAAATAATCGATAAAAAAATCATTTAAATAATTTTAATTTTGACAGGCGCCATTGTTTTGGCATCTCCAGCCGCAATCTTTGTTATAAATCATTTCCTTGTTATAACCAGAAGAATCAATGCAAATAGTATCTTTGTTAGATCCGTTAACAACCCCGTAACAAGCGCAGTAAGCATCGCTTGAGCCATCCATTCTTTCGGTTAGATAGTCAGTATATTTTTTTATTATTGCGGCCTTAGGGTTTGTATAACTCGAATCGTTAAAAAATCCGCTATAACTTCCGTGTTCGCTTAAATAGATTACGCTGTCTTTCATCATAGAATTAATATTTGCGGATATTGAAGCATCCTTCGCTTTTTGTATATAAATAAAAACATTGACCATCACAATGGAAGCCAGCACAGCAATAATAGTGATAACCACTATTAGTTCTATTATTGTGAAACCCTGTAATCCTTGCATTTTTATTATTATAACAAAAAAGCAGACCGCATTAAACGACCTGCTTTTTTTCCTTAACTATGCGAACTCGTCGGTTAAGCTTCCCCGCAGTTAAATTATTGACAAACCCATGATGATCCTGTAACGCATTCTGCACTGCAGGCAGCTCCAGCCACTTTTTTATTTCCAGTAGAATCAACGCAGAAAGAACATGGAGCGGTTGTGCAGGCGCTACCCGTAATAGCATATAAAGGATTGCATGCGCACCAAGCCTGTGTTGTAGTCACGCCCCCGGAAGTAGCAGCATTAGTACCTTGAGTTGGTACCGCAGTAGTTGCCGCAGTTATAGCTGACTGAGGAAGGGTAGTCGCGATAAAAGTACTTCCATAGTTGCTAGGGTTGGTAGCAAAATAATCAGCTCCATTAGTCATTATAGACGCCAAATTTCCTTCTACTGCTGCATTTTTGCTTTTGTTAATGTAACCCGTGACATTAACCAAAACGATTGCGGCTAATACTGCAATAATTGCGATAACAACGATTAATTCTATGATTGTGAAACCTTTTGATTTATTCATTTTTATTATTTTTAATTCATTAAAATTTTATTTCTCGACCTTTAGTTTTTAATTCTATAAATTAGTCCGAACAAACGCCGGCGATACATCTATCTGAACACGCGCGGCCTGTCTCTTTTTTATAACCAGTGTCACTTATGCAATATGTATCGCCAGAAGTAACTGTTAATACCGAACAAACGCAGAAATGGTCAGCGGCAGGTGTCGTGTTCACGACAAGAACACTCCCTCCGTTTGCATTTTTAATTGCGGCTGCAGGAGTTTTATATCCTGCATCGCTTGAAAAACTTGTGTAATTAGAATAGATGTAAAAATATGATGCTGAATTTGTAAAAATAGTGTTAAAATTTTCTTTAATCGCTGCGTCGTTGGCCTTATTGATATAGCCAAGAACGTTAACGAGCACGATTGCGGCTAATACTGCAATAATTGCGATAACTACGATTAGTTCTATGATTGTAAACCCTTTATTCATTTTACAAAATTTAAATGCAAGATGCAACAGCAATTTAGTCGGACTGGTCAGGACACTTAAAATTTACACTGACATAACCAGTGCAGTCGCTATTGGTTATTTCCTCTTTTACTCCCCTGCTGTCAACACAATAAGCCATTGGTGGATTTTGCGGAGTAAACTCTTGGGCGCATGCGGCCCAGGAGTTTCCGTCAGAACTTGCGTAGCAGCAAAGTCCGGCGGGATTTGTTGTGTTGGTATTGTTTTGGCTCCAGCAGTCCCCGAAATTTCGTTGAGGCATTTGGGATATGGCATTGGATATTACGCTATTTACGCCCGGGTCGCAAAAATTATGGCCTTGGTTATCATTATAGCTGCTGCCATTGCCGTTATAAAAAACTTCGCCGGCTGGAACTAAAACAGCCAAGTTCCCGGAAATGTTGGAGTCCTTGCCTTTACTAATATATTGCGTGACGCTAAATAAAATAATTCCAGACAAAACAGCAATTATCGCGATAACAACTATTAATTCAATTAAAGTAAAACCTTTATTTTCCATAAGTTATAAATTAAATTGTGCCGAGAGCACCATATAACGGCTCTATGACGGAAATTGCCAGAAGCGCCACAATTATTCCTAAAAAAATTATTAAAACCGGCTCCAAAAGCGCCGTAAATGTATCTACCGCCTGTTTGACTTCTTTTTCATAAAAATTAACAATCTCCATCAAATTTTTATCTAATTTTCCCGTCTCCTCGCCCACCTGAATCATCTGCACCACAAACGGCGGAGCATAGTCGGGATATTTTACCAGCACAGAACTTATTTTTTCTCCTTCCGAAACCTTTTCTTCTGTTTCTGTTAAAATTTGCTTATAAACAAAATTATCCACCGTGTCCCTGGTAATTTTTAATGCGTTATTGATTGAAAGACCGGCCGAAATTAAAGTAGAAATATTTTCGGCGAAATTGATAAGAAATATTTTTTTGAGAAATCCGCCGACAAATGGAATTTTTAAGGATAACCGGTCATATCTTTTTCTGCCTTCCTTGGTTGTAAAATAATAAATTATAAATAAAACCAAAAAGAAAAAACCCACCGCAACAATCCAGCCATAATTTGCCAAAAAACCATAAAAATCAATCATCACCTGGGTAAACATCGGTGGTTTTGCTGTGGTTTGCTTCAACAAAATAACGAGCTGGGGCATGACAAAAACTACAACTATTGCAATCACCACAAATAAAACACAAATAACAAAAGCAGGATAAATTAATGCTCCTTTTATTTTAGAGGATATGTCGTGTTCTCTTTCTAAGTGGTCTGAAAGATATGAAAGCGATTCAGAAATTTTTCCGGATGCCTCGCCGGTTTTTATTAAGGAAACGTAAAAAACATTGAAAACTTCCGGGAAGGTGGCAAATGCTTCTGAAAGAGAACTTCCCTCCTCAACTAATTGAGAAATTTTCATAATCTTTTCTTTAAAACTTGGATTTTTTATCTGCACAGCCAAACTCTTCAAACTTTGGGTGACCGGCACCCTTGACTGCATCATGACAGCCAACTGCCTTGAAAATATTGCCAAATCCTTTTTGGAAACCTTGTTTAAAAAACTAATATTTTCTGCACGCAAAATTAAAGAGGTCTGCTCTTTTATTGACGTAACAAAAATATTATATTTTTGCAGAAGAGCGGCAGCCGCTTCCCTAGAAGATGCCTCTACCGTGCCTGTTTCAATTTTGCCCTCTTTGTCTCTTGCTTGATAAATATACTTCATCGAAAATTTCTAATTTCGAATTTCTGATTTCGAAATATGACGATTTCGAAAATTCAAAATTCGATTTTTATTCGAAATTCAGAATTCAAAATTTACCTTAAAAGATTTCTGACTTCACTCGGGTCTAGTGCATAATCGGTTGCGTTTTTCAAAGATATCTCTTTTTTTCTTACCAAATCAACCATTGCTCTGCTCAAAGAAACCATCCCTTCTTTTGCTGATGTTTCTATAACGGCCGGAATTTCGTGAATTTTATTTTCTCTTATCAAAGTTGAAACGGCATTGTTGCAAATTAAAACTTCGCAGACAGGAATAAACCCCCCTTTAATTCTTGGAATTAGGCGCTGGGAAATTATTCCCAAAAGAGAAGATGACAACTGAAATCTTATCTGGCCCTGCTGGTCTCCGGGAAAAACATCGACTACCCTATGAATTGTCTGGGCCGCTGAATTGGTGTGCAAAGTCGCAAAAACCAAATGCCCTGTTTCAGCTGCGGTGATTGTTGTAGAAATTGTCTCTAAGTCCCTCATTTCGCCAACCATAATCACATCTGGATTCTGGCGGAACGTAGCGCGCAAAGCATTAGCAAAATTTAAAGTATCTATTGCAACTTCTCTTTGCTCAATAATTGCCCTGTCCACAGGATAAGTATATTCTATCGGGTCTTCAACTGTAATTATGTGAACGGCTCTCGTATGATTTATTTCGTCTATCATCGCAGCCAAAGTTGTTGACTTTCCCTGGCTGGTAGCTCCGGTCACCAAAACAAGCCCCTGCGGGCGCGAAACAAAGTCATGCAGAATCGGAGGAAGATTTAAGTCCTCTATTGTTCTTATTTTTGACGGGATAAAACGCAGTGCCAAACTGATTGAGCCCCTCTGAAAAAAAATATTAATCCTGAATCTGCCTTTATCTTCGTGCTGATAAGAAAAATCAATTTCTTTTTCTTCTAAAAATTTTTTGCGCTGTATTTCCGACATTATTGAAAATGCCAGGCCCTCAGAGTCCTTGGGCGAAATTATTTTTTCCTGGCTTAAAGGAACAAGCTGGCCGGTGATTCTTATATTGGGCACATGTCCCACAGAAATGTCCAAGTCCGATGCTTCTTCTGAAACCACAGTGTCCAAAAGTTTTTTTAAATATTGTAGATATTCCATAATAAAGTTATTAAATTATTTTTCTTCCGTAGCCCGCGCAACCTCTTCAATGGTTGTCTGACCTTTTAAAATCTTTAATATGCCTTCTTGTTCCATAGTAAGCATGCCTTGTTTCTGGGCTGCTTTAAAAATCAAACTTTCCAAAGGATTTTTTTGTATCAATTCAGCCAATTCGTCTGACATAGATAAAACCTCAAAAAGCCCTGTCCTGCCTGTATATCCCGTTAATCCACACGCCTCGCATCCTTTTGCTGCATAAATTAAGAGCGGCTCTTCTATTTTTATCTCACTTTTGGAAGCAGCCGGTATGCTTTTTATTTTTTCTAAAATATAACTTTTGATTTTTTCTGTCGGCCTTGTTTTAATCTTGCAGTGCGGGCATAAAACTCTGATTAGGCGCTGTGAGATGACAACTTTTAAAGTGGACGGAATCAAAAATGGCCTTACTCCCATGTCTATTAATCGCGGAACAACTCCCACAGAAGAATTTGTGTGCAAAGTAGACAAAACAATGTGCCCGGTCAGGGCGGCATTTATAACCAAACTGGCTGTCTCTTCGTCTCTAATTTCTCCAACCATAATAATGTTTGGGTCCTGCCTTAAAATCTGCCTGAGACCATGGGCAAAAGTATATCCGATTTCCGGTTTTACCTGCGATTGGTTTATTCCATCGATAGAATATTCTATCGGGTCTTCAACTGTGACAATGTTAACCGAATCCTGATTTAAAATTCGCAAAATCGCGTACTGAGTTGTTGTTTTTCCAGAACCAGTCGGGCCTGTGAACAAAATCATGCCAAATGGTTTTTTTATGGCTGCTTTTACAACTTCCAGATTTCTTCCTTCTAATCCTAATTCTTCAAATGACCTCAATCCCGTGGAAGGATCTAAAACTCTCATCTCAACTTTTTCTCCGTAAAGTGTTGGAAAAGTGGAAACCCTGAAATCAATATCTAAATTGCTTATTTTTGCAGAAAATCTTCCATCTTGCGGAACTCTGTTTTCATCTATCTTTAAGCCGGAAAGAATTTTAATTCTGGCGACAATGGCTAGATGCACTTTTAATGGTAGAAATAAGCTCGGATGCAAAATTCCATTCAGGCGGAACCGTACGGTTAATTTATCTCTGCTTGGCTCGATATGAATATCAGAGGCATTGCCTTCAATGGCGTGCCTCAATATAACCAGAACCATCTTGATAATTGGCGCATCTTCTGCTATTGCCTGCGCTGAAGAATTTTTTCCCAAAGAGTCCAAAATTTCTCCTTTTTCTTTTGTCAGCTCTTCCAGCGCTTTTCTTGTTTCAGACGATATATTTTTACGCTGTTTTAAGAGCGCCGCCAAGTTGCCGGGGGTTATCAAATAAACCTGGTAAGTGAAGTTTTCCTGATTAGCTAAAAACCTTAAGGCATTCTGGGCTGCTATGTTTTCTGGATATACCATTCCAATCTGGACAAAATTTTCTGTCTTGGCTATAGCCGCCATTTTATAATTTAAAGACGCTTCTTCCGGGATTAATTCCAAAACATCCGGCAAAACATCGTCTGCTTTAATTTTATGCAACGGAATGCCAAAAATTTTGCTCTTCAATTCAAAAAGAGAGTCCTCTGAAACAATATTTTTTTCTAAAATAATTTCCTCCTCTGTTTTACCAGTTTTTTGTACTTGCTTTTCCAAATCATTCATCTTCTCTTCCGATAAAAATCCTTGCGCAAATAATTCTTGTAATAGTTTCATGATTATTTTGTTTTTGTTGCGGTTTTTGTCGCAGATAACGGCGAGACAACTGGCTGAGAATAAGGGGCGAAAGGATTATCTCTGCCGATTCCCGCTTCTTTTATTTCAGTAGCCGTCAAACCCATGCCTGTTAAAATTGCCTTGGCTTGGTCTGCCGAAACAGCTGATATAAAACCTGCCTGGGGCTTGTTGTCTTTTGTTACGGCCTTATAGCTGTACTGTATTTCCATTTCAGGAAACGGCTGAAGATTTTTAAATTGGTCTGAATCAAAAATTTTCATATCAATATTAACTTTGGGCTTGTTAAAAACCAGCACCGGCGAAACCTCTTCTGGTTTAGAGAAAAAAACTCCCAACGAAATAACAACCAAGAATAATACAAAGACAATTGTGATTCCCACAAAAAACATTTTCTGCCTCTGCTTTGGTGATATAAAAACTACTGCCATTTTTATTTGTTAGTATGAATGTGTTTTTATTTGTAAGTTAAAGCTGTATGTTTGCTGTATTTGAAATTGTGTCTGCGAGGACTTAAGCGGCGACTGGGACCCAGAGCCAAAAGAAATATTTGTAACTTCAAAAAGCCGCGAGGATTTTTCCAGAGCAATCATAAATTTTTCTAACGATGAATAATTTCCCAATAAGTCCGTTGAAAAGACAATATCTTTAACATTACTGGTGGTACTGATTTGCGCGCCGAGAGATGATTTTGACAAAAATAAATCTTTAATCATCATGCCGTTTTCTCCTGCGGTTTTTTGGAGAAAATAAATGAGTTTGCCGAGCTCAGAATCCTGAGGCAGGGCATCATCAATTTTTTTGATATCGTCTGCGCGGCTTTGCAAATCATAATATGTCTTGGTTATTGCCGCATAATAATCGAACTCTGCATTAAATTCAGCTTTTTTCTCACCAAGCTCTGACTGCAGTTTCCCAAATGCCTGGTACTCCGGCATCACTAAAAAGAATACTAGCAATAGCACGATAAATAGAATTAAAGCGATAGCAATGGGACGATCTATTTGCATTTAAATTTGTTGCTTGTTATTTAATCTTTTTTTGTACAGAAAGAAAATTATTACCGCGATTATAAAAATGATGGCTATAACAAATAAAATGGCGACCAAAATACCGGACCCTGCCTGGTTAGATTTTTTGACAGCTTCAGGCAGAATATTAACGCTAACTTTATATGTTTGGGTAGAACCATCTTGGGCAGTAACTATATAGGTGACAGAATTGGTGAAATCCTGCGAAACATCAGAAGCCGGAGATACTACTGCTCCCGGAGAAGCGACAATTGATGGCGTTAAACTTTTTACGCCTGTGCCGAAAGGAACATTTAACGTGACAGTATAATTTGTTTCATTTATTGTTCCTATGACTGCCGGGGTCAGCAAAAAATCAAAAGAGGTTATTAATTTTTCGCTGCTCTGCGCTTGCGAAGTTTGCGGATTGGCAGCTGCACCCGCCTGCGAAGGCAGATTGTTTGCTGGGGTTGTTGCTGGAGACACAGCCGGCTCTAAAACCTGAGCCATGTCAGCAATATAATTAAATATATTTTGGTCCAGCGCAAGGTCTATGTTAAATTCAATTTTTGTAGATTGTCCCAGAGAAGAATTTAAAGTCCCCACGCTTTTAACATATTGATTTTTTTCAAAGGTCGCCACCTGCCTGGAAAAGGCATCCATATTATCTGCCTCTCCGGACAATTGCACTACGCTGTTTTTTTCGTCTAAGGTAAACTGCTTAAACCAAATATTGGGCATGGTCTGCGTCTGCATAAAAGCAAACGCATTTGAAGCAAATTCATGGTTTTGAAATAAAGCAGTAAAATCATTAATTTTGTTTCGGTAATTAATAACATCTTTTTCCTGGGCTTTCTGCTGGTCGGTTCCGACTGTGTGCAGGGCCACAGTTTCTTTTTGAATGTCTTGCCTTTGAAAGCTATTTTTCGTCAGAAAAATAAGATAACAAAGCACAGTGGCCACCAGCAGAGACACCGCAAAATAGAAGATGACGTCCATCCACCAAAATTTTTTCTGCCTTAGTTGAAAAATTACAGAAAAATCCATAAGTTTACGTAGCGTGGCGATATTTGATTATTTTATTATACAACAAATAAATTTAACTCGCACATTATTTTTATGTTTCTAATCCGCCAAGCGCCACGCCTGTTGCCACTGAAAAACTTGGCGCCATTTTTTCAAGTGTTTTGCCCAAAATAGGGGGGTACAAAAGCTCGGAAAAACAATTGGGAATTTCAACTTTCTTTTTTAAAACCTCTGCAAAATATTCTTTAAGCCCTGGCAGCGCTGCGGTTCCGCCGGTCAAATAAATTACATCTGCATCCTTGCCTTCCTGCAAATAGAAGTCGGACAATATTTTTTTTACTTCAATTATCAAAGGGTCAATAAGCAAATATAATGTTTTGGAAATTTCTTCTTTTGTAGAAATCAAGCCCTCTTTGTTTTTTAATTCTTCTGCTTCCGCGTGCCCCAATCCCAAGGCCGAGGCAATTGAATAAGTAAGCTGGCTGCCGGCAAAATCGACGCTGTAACTTTTTTTTAAATTTTGTTTGTCAATTATATTCACGGTTGTGCTTTGAACTCCAATGTCCACTAAACAAATGCAATTTTTATTTTCTCTGACCAAAGACCTTGCCAATCCCAGCGCCTCGGCCTCTACGGCATAAAGCTCGAGGCCTGCCAATTGCGCAACTTTTTGGTAATCCTGCACGGTCTGGTTTGGGATAGCAACTAAAAATATTTTAAGCCCCGACTGCTTGTCTCCGGGAGTTCCGCCAATTAATTTCCAGTCCAAAGTTGTTTCTGTTACTGGCAATGGAATATATTGGGGAGCGTTGTAATAGACAGCGTCCGGCAATTCTGATTTTGTCATCGGCGGCAATTCAAAAGAAGTGCAAAAAGTTGAAAAATCAGGAATTGAAAATATAACTGCTTTTGTTCTTATTCTTGCCTCGTCTAAAACAGCTCTTATCGCCCTTGAAACAAAATAATTATCAAGCAAATAACTTCCTTTTTCAGCATTGCGAAAAGGTTCTTTATAGAGCGAAGCCGACTTAATTTCTCCATAGTTTTCCAATGTTTTTCCCTGCCCCCATCTTGATAATTCAACAATTTTAATTGACGCTGTCCCGATATCAATTCCCACCATTTTTTTAGGAAAAAACATCTTCAAAGGATTGGACAAGATGTTAAGTTTTTCTATATTAAAATTACTTAGGAAATTTGAAGCCATTTCTTTATTCATGTATTATATAATAAAAGCGACACAATATCACTGTGGATAAGTCATCTGACAAAATTAAAGAATTCGCCCTTGATTTATTATTCCCGAAGTTCTGTTTAGGATGCAAAAAAGAAGGCACTTATTTGTGCGACGACTGCCGAGCGCTTTTGGATATTTCCGAATTTAATTATTGCCTCTGCGATAAACCGACACGTCTTTTGCCAGATTTAAAATCCGGGAAATGTCCGCGCTGCCAAGATAAAAAAATATCCGGACTTTATTTCGCGCTTCCATACAAAGAGAAAGCGCTGACCAAAAAATTAATTTACCAATTTAAATATCAGCCATATTTAAAGGGTTTGGCAGAAACATTGGCGTCAATTTTAATTGAGCATTTTATAAAGACGGACAAAAACACCGATGAGATTTGGCAAAACGCAATTTTGATTCCGGTGCCGCTAGATAAAAAGAAACTAAAAATCCGCGGATACAACCAATCCGAAGAATTGGCAAATGAATTATCCAAAGTTCTGCAAATTCCTGTAATTTCAGATAATTTAACAAAAATAAAATCCACAAAACCGCAGATGGAATTGTCAAAAGAACAAAGAGAAAAAAATTTGGAAGGCGCTTTTATGGTAAAAAACCCTTCGGCTATCGCTCAGGACAAGGTCTTTTTAGTTGACGATGTTTATACAACCGGCTCCACAATGCAAGAATGCGCCAAGGTTTTAAAATCCAGCGGCGCCAAATCCGTCTGGGGAATTTGCCTCACCCGCGAGGGTTGACAAATATAAAGTAAATTATTAATATGACTTATCGTTTGTTCCGCTTATCCACTGCCTTTTGACAAAAGGAAAAATGGAATGGTCCGCTTATTCCCTGAAACCCACCAAACTCCGGAAGAAAAAGAGGCGAGGGCGAAACCTGATTGGCCTCAGATCAGAAACGATGGAATAACTGCTGGCGGATTTGGAGACCGAAACGGTGACAAACCCTGCTTCTGCACACGGGCAAACAACTGCGATCTGTACATTCCCCATTCGCTGACTAAAGACGAAGCTACCGCCCGCGCCATCTTTGAGCAAATCATGCCCACAATCATGAAGATGTGGAGCGAGGGTTGCGGAAATCGCTATGTGACTGTTGAAGTTAACGAAGAACGATGGGAGCTTTTCCTCGAATTTGCTTTCAGCCACATTCTCATCCATAGAGAAAGATAATCCGCGCAAATGCGCTTTGACACATAGGCCGTTCAAGGGAACGGCATTTTTTTTATATAAAAATATCTTCTCAAAAACTAAACTTTTTTCACTGTTGTCCAGTCGCCAGCAACCCACAATAAAACAATTTCAATTGGAAAGCCGAAAGATTTTACAACTTCCTCGGCTTTTTTTAGATGCTCAATTTGAGTTTCTTTTTCTGCTGGATTTCCAGCGCAGCCAAAATGTCCCACAATTGCAATAACTTTTGAGCCGTGATGGTGAACAGAAATTTCAACTCTTTTTTTAATGTTTTCGATTATGGTTTTGTCAGAGTTGTCCGCCAGAATTTTATTCGGGCCTGGTTCAGTAATCATGTCAACATAATCAACGCCATAATTTTCTTTCATGTAATTTTCAACAGCGTCTTGGACTCGTCCATCCATGCAATTTATCGCGCACGCAAAAGTTTTTTGATTTTCCATTTTATTTTTTAAAATTCAATATTTACGACCCGGAGCAACAGCAATAAACCGAAACACTTCCTGATTGCGAGCAATCTTGATACATTCCGCCAGCCATCATTGGAATGCCGCCGGGCACTATGCATTGGTTTTCTAGACATTGCAAAGTTTTTGATTTGCATAATTGTATGCAAGTGTGCGGTCCGTTGCCAAAATCACCATACTTAGTCCAAAGATCTCCTGAATCTATAAAATATGTCCAGTAGCCGGTTTGCGCGGAAGTTAATGGATTCACGCACTTGCCTTGGCTGACAACCAATCCAGCACAACAATTTCCGCCAAGATAACTTGTTGTAACATCCTGTCCCTCGCCCACACAAGCAGGAATTGGCGTTGGCGTTTGCACGGCAACACATGAGCCAGCATATAAAATATTATATGTAAAAACTGAAGGATTTGTTGGCGCGCATTTATAACCTACAGGACAAGTTCCCTGACAATATCCTCCGCCTTGACTGGAACAATTTGCATTGCAACTGCCTGGATTTGAAATTACCGGATTACTGCAATCTGTTGGACAATTACTATAAGTTTCTCCGTAATTAAGATTGCAAACACCGTCTCCGCAGCCATAACAGGTGTTTGTGGCTCCATCACAATGCCAACCCGCCGGACAGTCGGCGCTAAAAACAGTATCTGTGCAATAATTTCTTGATGTTGGCGGCTCGTTTAATGTTGTTCCACAACTATTTTGGTCCCAACAGCCCCTGGTTTGTTTGCCATTGTATGTTTTTGACCATCCGCCGCATAGCCAATTTGGCGTGCATGCGCCTACTATCGTAATATGTTTTGTGCCGATGACTCCACCATCTTGTGCTGTTGCTTTGACAGTAACTGTTCCTGGAGTTAATGGCGTAAGCAAGCCCGTTGATGGATCTATTGTTGCTGTTCCTGTTCCGCTTGTCACCGACCAGGTTGCTGCTGGGTTGGTGGCGTTTGCCGGCAATACAGCTGCGCTCATATGCAGGGTGGCGTTTACTGGAATCGTAGTTGCCGAACCTGCTGCTGTTACTTTTACGCTGGATACTTTAACTACAATCTGAAAACTGCTGCTTGTGCTGTTTGTGGCAGAGTTGCTTGAATCAGAAACTGTTATTGTATAATTTCCTGATGCAAGAGATCTGGGAAGAGTCCACAGATAGTACCCTCGTGAAGCTGAAACCTTAGAATATATTTTGGTCGTTACAGATGTTGCGGTGTTTGTTAATGTAATATTTACATAAGTTACTTTGGTCTCTTTCCACCTAATATAGTTGCTCCTTCCTACTGTCCATTTAGTTGTTGAAATTGGAGATGTAATAGTGATTGAAGCAGCGCTAATTGGAATTACGGAGGGCGCAGCTGTCACAGTAATCTGTTCTGTGCCGGTAATTCCA
>JBEKVX010000017.1:0-15148 GCA_049513595.1 Candidatus Staskawiczbacteria bacterium
GACGGCCCGGTCATTTGCGATGTTATGACTCCTGAATGGCAGTTAATAATTCCAAGGGTATCCTCGGAAAAAATGCCTGACGGAACAATGGTTTCAAAACCGATAGAAGACATGTACCCATTTTTAGACAGAGAAGAATTCAAAAAACAAATGATTATTAAACCTGTCAATGAATAAAATAGACAAAAATAATTCCCCAAAAATATTTCTTACTGGCGGAGCGGGTTTTATAGGCCGTAATATACTAGAGGGTCTTGGCAAAAAATATAATTTTGTGGCACCCTCAGCAAAAGAGCTTGATTTGACAAACACTGAGGCGGTATACAATTTTTTGGAAAAAGAAAAATTTGATATAATTGTACATACCGCTAGTATGGGCGGAGTGAGGAGAGAGGAAGAGTCGCCAGATGCGATATCTGTAAACTTAAGAATGTTTTTCAATCTAGCGAGAGCAAAGCCTTTTTATAAAAAACTGATAATGTTTGGTTCTGGCGCGGAATATGATAAGAGAAGGCCCATTGTAAATGTAAAAGAAACTGAATTTGATAGGTTCGTGCCGATAGACCAGTATGGATTTTATAAATATGCCTGCTCGAAATATGCCGAAGGAACGGATTTCATAACTCATATCCGGCTTTTTGGTGTTTACGGAAAATATGAAAGATATGAAACGCGTTTTATCTCAAATGCCATTTGCAGAGTTTTGTTTGATCTGCCTATCAGCATAAACCAGAACGTTTTTTTTGATTTTATTTATATAAAAGACTTGGTCAGAATTATTGATTATTTTCTGGAAAGAGAACCAAAGCACAAATTTTACAATGTAGGCAGGGGTAGTCGAATGGATTTGGCTACAATCGCTAAAAAAATATTACAAATTTCCGGTAAAGATTTACTCATAACTATAAAAAAGTCGGGGCTTAATAACGAATACACTTGCGACACCTCCAGATTATCATCGGAATTTTCGGGCCTCCGATATACTGATTTCGATCAGTCAATAAGGGAACTGTTCGAATACTACAAATTTTTAATGCCCAAAATTAATAAAGAGTCCTTATTAATAGAAAAATGAAGACAGAAAAACAACTCAGAAAAGAAATAGCGAAAACAACATCGGAATTTTATCGGGCGAGGAAAAAAGAAGGGAAATTTGTTCCCAGCAAAACAAGAATTAATTATGCCGGCAGGATTTATGATGAAAAAGAAATGATAAATTTAGTTGATTCTGCCCTGGATTTTTGGTTAACCGCTGGAAAATATGCAAAACAATTTGAAAAAGAATTTGCGGAGTTTTTGGGAGTTAAATATTGCCTGCTTACAAATTCTGGCTCCTCGGCAAATCTTTTAGCTATCTCGGCCCTAACCTCGCCGAAACTTGGAGAAAAAAGATTAAAACCGGGAGATGAAGTCATCACTATTGCCTGCGGGTTTCCCACTACTTTAAATCCTATTTTGCAAAATAATTTAATTCCTGTCTTTGTCGATATTGAGTTGGGAACTTATAATATTCAGCCAGAAAAAATTGAAAAAGCAATTTCTGAAAAAACTAAAGCAATTTTTATTGCCCATACCCTGGGAAACCCAGCGGATATTGATAAAATTTTAAAGCTGGCGAAAAAATATAATCTTTGGTTTATCGAAGATAATTGCGATGCCCTGGGTTCTGAATATAAAGGAAAATATACCGGAACATTTGGAGATATTTCCACTTGCAGTTTTTATCCTGCCCATCATATTACTATGGGAGAAGGAGGAGCTGTTTTAACAAATAATCCCGAGCTGAAAAAAATAATCGTTTCTTTCCGCGATTGGGGCAGGGATTGCTGGTGCGAACCAGGATGCGATAATACCTGTAAAAAAAGATTCTCGTGGAAATTCGGAAAACTGCCGGAAGGTTATGACCATAAATACATCTATTCCCATATCGGATACAACTTAAAAATTACCGACATGCAGGCAGCGGTTGGCCTGGCTCAACTTAAAAAATTGCCGTCTTTTATCAAAGCGAGAAAAGATAATTTTAGTTTAATTTATGATTTTCTGAAAGAATATGACAGATATTTTATTCTTCCTCGCTCGACGAAAAATTCCGAGCCGTCTTGGTTTGGTTTCCCGATTTTAGTAAAGCCAGACACTCCATTTGCAAGAGCAGAAATTGTAAATTATTTAGAAAAAAATAATATTGCCACCCGCATGCTTTTTGGAGGTAATTTATTGAAACAACCCGCCTACCAAAATGTAAAATATCGTCTTTATGGCTCTCTAAAAAATACGGATTTAGTAATGAATAATCTTTTTTGGATCGGCGTTTATCCAGGCATAACCAAAGAAAAATTGGACTACATCGTGAAAATTTTTAACAGATTTTTTTAAAATGAACGATAAACCACTAATAAGTATTGCTATTCCTACATATAACAGAGCAGTTTATCTGGAAAACCTTTTAAATCACATCGCGCCCCAGGCAAAAGAATCGGGCGGAATAGTCCAAATATGCATTTCTAACAATTGTTCAACAGATAATACGCATAAAGTTGTAATGGATTTTAAAGAAAAATATCCGGGTTTGATAAATTATAATGCAAATGAAAAGAATTTGGGTTTTGACATAAATATGCTGAAAGTAATAGAAATGGCCCAAGGAGATTTTGTTTGGCCACTTGGCGACGATGATTTAGTTGTTGACGGCGGTTTTAAAAAAGTAATTGATTTTATTGATAACTATTGCGATGAAAATACTGGGCTTATTATGCTTGGGAACAAATCATATTTTGTTGACAGCAAGACCGGTAAGGAAGTAGTTTATTTTGATACGGCAGAAAAAGATAAGCCCCGAATTTATAAAATAAATCTAAAAGATATTATCGGGATACGTTTTAGCAATTCGTATCTTTCTGTTCTATTATTTAATAATAATTTTCTCAAAAGAATATTGGAAGAAGAAAGAGAAATAATAGAAAAATCAGTAGGGGGTCTTTATATCCATACTTTTTTATATCAGCTTATGCTTCTGAAGTATCCAAAACTGGAAATAATAAAGCTTAATGAAATAATAATCACTGACGACTCCCATTATCATAAAATTTATATTGAAGATAAATTTACGATATTTTATGCATCCTGGAAGAAGTTAAACGATTTGTTATTGCATAGCAAATATACGGGCGATTTTTATAAAAAAATAATTATCAGCGAGCAAAAAGAATTGAGGAAGAGCATTATCAAGGAAATGGGGATTATGAAGGCATTCGGCGCGTTCGATTATTTTTCTTTCTTTGGCTGCATGAAATTATTTTTTCAAAAAGCAGTGTTGCCGGATGCGTTATTATTTTCCGCCTTTTTTGTAATTTTTTTTATTATTCCACCTTTTATTTTGAGAAACCTGTATAAAACTTTTATTAAAATCAAACATAAAAAAAATTGGCAAAAGGTCTGGCTTCATATTGCGGGCAGCTGGAAATCAGTGTCATTTGAAGATTATAATATTAATTGATAAAGTAAAACATATAATTTAATATACAGCCATGAAGCCAATAATAGAAAAAATAAAATTACATTATTTAAACTTTGCAAGAAGAATCGGCCGCCGCTTTTTATATTTTTTAAAAAGAGACCTTTCTGATTGTGAATCAATTTTAGATCTGGGATGCGGGTGGAATTCTCCGGTTCGACACTGCGACGCTCCTTTTAAGGTGGGGGTTGAGTTATTCGACCCCTATTTGGAAGAAGCTAAAAAAAATAAAATTCATAATCAGTATATTAAAGCAGATGTCACCGAAGTTGAATTTAAGCCAAAATCTTTTGATGCAGTTGTGATGGCCGATGTATTGGAACATCTAACAAAAGAAGATGGATATAAGTTGCTAAAAAAGATGGAGATTTGGGCGAAAAAGAAAATCATTATATTGACTCCTAATGAATTTATAGAAAATGACCTCTTCAATGGCAATCGTCTACAAGAGCATAGGTCCGGCTGGAGTGTTGATGAACTTAAAAAAGCGGGGTTTAAGGTGAGGGGATGCAATGGCTGGAAGCCGCTTAAAGGAAAAGCAACTTTGTTAAAATATAAGCCATGGATTTTTTGGGAGACAATTTCACGTTTGAGCCAAGAAATAACTTATTTTTTTCCTAAATTAGCGTGGCATTTATATGCTGTAAAAGAATTAGATCCTAAAAACCCTCAAATATCATAATATTATAAAAAATCCAGCTAAATAAACCCGATAAAACCTATCTTCAAGAGGGTTGCTTTTTATAATAATTTATGATACAAATTAACTATATAAAAAATAGGGCGCAGAGCTCCTTGTGGTTATTAGAAAGCATAATTAAAACTAAATAACTTATAATAAAAATATGAGCTTATCTGGCAAAACAATTTTGATTACTGGCGGAGCTGGTTTTTTCGGCAAAAAATTTGTTGAAATTGTTTTAAAAAATCATAATCCCAAAAGCATCCGAGCTTATGACAACAGGGAATTTGCCGGAGTTGAAATGATAAGAGAAATAAAAGATGACCGCTTCAGGTTTTTTTTGGGAGACGTAAGGGACAAAAACCGATTAAGCAGGGCAATGAATGGAGCAGATATTGTTGTACATGCAGCCGCCATAAAACACATACCAATGTGCGAATATAACCCCTTAGAGGCAATAAAAACAAACATCATGGGTGCTATTAATGTTGTTGACGCCGCTATTGATAACGGCATAGAAAGGGTAATGGCAATAAGCACAGATAAGGCGGCTTATCCGATTAATTTATACGGCGCAACAAAATTAGTCGCAGAAAAAATTTTTATTCAAGGAAATAGTTATGTCGGGTCAAGAAAAACTATTCTTAGTTGCACTCGCTACGGAAATGTTTTAGGAAGCTCGGGAAGCGTTGTTCCTTTGTTCGAAGAGCAGAAAGAAAAAGGTGAAATTACAATTACCGATGAAAAAATGACCAGGTTTTGGATTACCCTAGAACAAGGCGTCAATTTTGTTATTAATTCGATTGAAAAAATGCAGGGAGGAGAGATTTTTATTCCTAAAATACCAAGCATGAAAATTACAGATTTAGCAGAGGTGGTGGCTCCCGGGGTCCCCAAAAAAATTATTGGCATAAGACCGGGAGAGAAGCTGTGTGAGGTTTTACTTACTCCTGAAGAATCGCGTCATACAAAAGAATTCGAAAATTATTTCATAATAGAGCCCGAATTTGATTTTTGGGACCATGATAATCACAAAGAAGGCAAATTAGTTTCTGAGGGTTTTTGCTATTCAAGCGATAATAATAAAAAATGGTTGGACAAAGATCAAATTAAGCAATTTTTATTTTAAATAATGGAAAAAATAATTCCTTATGGTCATCAATGGACAGACAATTCAGATATTAAAGAAGTTGTAAAAGTTTTGAAATCCGACTGGTTAACCCAGGGGCCCAAAATCAAAGAATTTGAAAAAGCAGTTGCCAGATATTGCAAGGTGAAATATGCCGTTGCAGTTTCTTCCGGAACGTCAGCTTTGTACTTAGCATATGCCGCATCCGGAATAAAATCAGGAGATGAAGTAATCACAACTCCTTTAACCTTTGCCGCAACCGCCAATATGATATTTTTTTGCGGGGCAAAGCCGGTTTTTGCAGACATTGAAAAAGATACTTTGAACATTGACCCGAAAGAGATAGAAAAAAAAATAACTTCAGAAACAAAAGCCATAGCCGTTGTTGATTTTAGCGGGCATCCATGCGATTATGATGAAATTTTTAAAATTGCCAAAAAACATAAACTGCTTGTGATTGAAGACGCCTGTCACGCCCTGGGAGCAGAATATAAAGGAAAAAAAATTGGCAGTTTTACCGATATGACAATTCTAAGTTTTCATCCGGTAAAGCACATTACAACAGGTGAGGGCGGAATGATTTTGACCAATAACAAAAATTTTTACGAAAAGTTAAAAATTCTCAGAAATCACGGGATAGTAAAATGGCCGAAAAAGGGGAGCTGGTATTACGAAATAGAAAACCCTTCTTTTAATTGTAGAATCACAGACATTCAATGCGCTTTGGGTTTGAGCCAATCAAAAAAGATAGGCCAATTTATTAAACGAAGAAGAGAAATTGTCGCGATATATAATGAGGCTTTCAAAAACATTAAAGAAATTATAATCCCAATTGAAAAAGATTATGCCAAATCATCTTGGCATATTTATCCTATTCAAGTGCCGGCCGCAGACAGAAGAAGAATATTTGAAGCTCTGCAGGAAAATGGCATTGGTGTCCAGGTTCATTATATGCCATTACATTTACACCCATTTTACAAAAATAAATTTGGTTACAAAGAAGGCGATTTTCCAATAGCAGAAGAATATTACGAAAGAGCGATTACTCTGCCTCTTTTCCCAAAAATGACAAATGAGCAAGTGCATAGAGTTATAAAAACAGTTGAAAAAATAATTTTGTGACAAATCAAGATAAAATATTTAATAGTTTCGAGGGCGATAAATGGTTCGATCGCAATAAAGGTCATTTAAGTTTAAAAGATGACATGGCGCTTTTACTTATTGAAATGTATAAACTAAAACCAAAAAGAGTTTTAGAAATAGGTGCTTGCAACGGTTATCGACTTTCCGAAATTAATAAAAGATATAATTCGAAGGTGTTCGCAGTTGAACCTTCGATAGAAGCCATAAAAGACGGAAAAAAAAAGTGGCCGTTTATAAACTTTGAAAGGGCTGCTATTGCTGAAATGCAGCAGAAAGAGCAGTTCGATTTAGTCATAGTGAATAGTGTTTTACATTGGGTAGATCGAAAAAATTTACTGGAAAGTGTTAGTAAAATAGATCGTGTAACGAAAAATAATGGCCTTTTAATTTTAGGTGATTTCCAAACGCCCATTGCGATTAAAAGGAAGTATAAACATATTGAGGATTTAGAAGTGTTTACATACAAGTTAAATTACAAAAACATTTTCTTGGCAACGGGTTTTTATAAAGAAGTGGCTGCTTTAAGTAGAGACCACGATACAAAATTTTTAACAACCAAAACGAAATTAGAAAATTTTTTTAGCGTATCTTTGTTAAAAAAGGAAGACCTGTATATAAAACAAGAAGATCAATAATGGAAAATGTATTAGAAAAATTAGTTTTGGGTACGGTTCAATTTGGTCTTGATTATGGTATTAACAATTTGAATGGTAAGCCGGTAAAAGAAAAATCCCTTGAGATGCTCGATTTCGCCTACAGGAACGGAATCAAAATTTTTGATACAGCATTTAATTATGGGGACGCTGAGGAAATTTTGGGCGAATTTTTGCAAAATCATAATTTTGATAAAGAAATTAAAATTATTACAAAATTAAAAGCCAATATTATATCAGAATTAAGTGGGGGGGTAGCTTATGATATTGTCTTTGCTAATTTAAAAGAATCTTTAAAAAGATTAAAAAGAGATTATGTCGAGGGTTATCTTTTTCATACCCCAGCCTATATTAAAGATAATACGCTCGTTAATTCTTTGCGTAAATTGAAAGGGCTGGGACTGGTAAAAAATATTGGAGTTTCTGTATATGAAGAGGAAGATGCCACTTATGCGGCTAAACTAAATGAGGTCGATTATATACAGGTTCCATATAGTATTTTTGATCAGCGATTGGACAAAACTGATTTTTTTCAAATAGCAAAGAAAAACGGCAAAACCGTTTTTGCGCGCAGCACATTTTTACAGGGATTGTTTTTTATGCCAGAAGAAAAAATTCCGTTGCACTTAGAAAATGCCAAAGGTTATTTGAGGGATTTAGATAAAATCATTAATAAATATAATTTATCTAGACAGCAGACAGCTTTACTATTTTCGTTAAAAAATAAAAATATAGATTATGTTGTCTTCGGTGTTGATAACATAGAACAACTTAAAGAGGATATTGATATTGCCCAGCAGAATATTGATTGTGAGGAGTGTATTGAGGAATTGAAAAATAAATTTATTAATATAGAAAAAAATATTATATTCCCAAGTTTATGGAAAAAATAAAATGATCGGAATAATTATTCAAGCAAGAATGGGCTCTACAAGGTTGCCTGGGAAAGTTATTAGAAAAATAGAGGGGAAAACAGTTTTAGGGCATGTAATAGAAAGGTTGAAGAGGATTGAGGGGGTAAAAATTATCCTTGCCACTACCGTCAAAAAAGAAGATGATGTTTTAGAAAAAATAGCTAAAAATTGCAAAATTCCAGTTTTTCGCGGATTGGAAGACGATGTTTTAGATAGATATTATCAAGCTGCTAAATCGTTTGGGATTGATCCGATTGTCAGGATAACTGCCGATTGTCCGGTCCTTGATACGAAGGTGGCAGAAAAAGTGATAGATTTCTATCTTATAAACAATTTTGATTATGTTTCCAATATTCATCCCGTCTCTTATCCTGACGGACTCGATGTTGAAGTTTTCAGTTTTAAGGTCCTAGAAAAAAGCTGGAAAAAAGCAAAACTAAAATCTGAAAGAGAACATGTCACGTCTTACATTCTGAAAAATCCACGAATATTTAAAACGGGAAATGTAGCAAATAATAAGGACTATTCTTCTTTCAGACTCACCTTGGATGAAAAAGAAGATTTAATTCTTATTAGAAAAATTTATAAAGAATTATACGATAAAAATCCCTTTTTCGGAATGGAAGAAATATTGGGGTTATTTGAGAAAAAGCCGGAGTTAGTGAAAATAAACCAGCATATTGGGAGAAACGACGGTTATTTTAAATCTCTTTAAAAAGACAAAATTTATGACAAATAGGAAAATTTTAAGGGCAAAAAAAGGCATTAATTTGTGGAATAAGGCGAAAAAGATAATTCCTGGCGGAACTCAGCTTTTGTCTAAACGTTCAGAAATATTTTTACCAGAGCAGTGGCCGTCTTATTTTAAAAAAGCAAAAGGATGTGAAGTTTGGGATTTGGATGGCAATAAATATATTGATATGTATTCAATGGGCATTGGGAGTTGTATTTTAGGTTATGCCGACCCAAATGTAGATAAAGCCGTTAAAGCAGCAATAGATAGCGGCTCAACGTCCACTCTTAATTCTCCAGAGGAAGTAGAACTGGCGGAGTTATTGATAAAATTACATCCTTGGGCCGAGCAGGTTCGCTATGCAAGAAGTGGTGGAGAGGCAATGGCGGTGGCCGTTAGAATAGCAAGGGCCCGCACCGGAAAAGATAAAATTGCTTTTTGCGGCTATCATGGTTGGCAAGATTGGTATTTGGCTTCAAACTTGGCTGACGACAAAAACTTAGACGGACATTTGATAAAAGGATTAGAGCCCAAAGGAGTGCCAAGGGCATTAAAAGGAACAGCCATTCCTTTCCATTACAACAATATAGGAGAATTGGAAAAAATAATTGCTGAGAATAAAGATATCGGAGTTATTATTTTGGAGCCCATCAGGTATCAGGAGCCGGAAAATGGATTTTTGCAAAAAGTAAAAAAAATCGCTAATGAAACCGAGGCTGTTTTAGTTTTCGATGAAGTAAGCTCCGGATTTAGATTTAATATCGGAGGAGTTCATTTAAAATATGGAGTGAATCCAGACATTGCTGTTTTTGCCAAAGGAATGAGTAATGGTTTTCCGATGGCCGCAATTATTGGCAAAAAAGAAGTTATGGAGGCCGCTCAAGAAACTTTTATTTCCAGTACCTGTTGGACAGAAAGAGTGGGACCCGTTGCGGCAATAGCAACTATAAAAAAAATGATGAAAAATAATGTTCCACACTATCTAGAAAAAACGGGCTTATATTTAGTGAAAAATCTTAAAAAATTATCTGAAAAGTATCAGATAAAAATAAAAATAATCGGATTGCCCGCCTTAATCAACTTTGATTTTCAGTACGGCGTAGAAGCCCAGGCGATTAAGACTCTTTTCACGCAGGAAATGTTAAAAGAGGGATTTTTGGCTTCTTCTGGTATTTATGTTTCTTATGCCTTTAGAAAAAATCAGATTAGTAAATACCTGAGAGCGGTTGACAGAGTTTTCCCAATCATAAAAAGAGCGATTGAAGAAAATAAAGTCCACAGTTTATTAAAAGGACCCGTTGCTCACGCTGGGTTTCAAAGGTTAACCTAATTTTGATATGGAAAAATATAACTTTAAAATTGCCGGTAGGGAGATAGGATATAGAAACCCGGTTTTTATCATTGCCGAAATATCAGCTAATCACAATCAGAATTTTGAAAGAGCTAAAAAATTAGTGGAGTCGGCCTGTGAACTTGGAGTTGACGCTATAAAGCTACAGACCTATACGCCAGATACCCTTACAATTAATTGTTCAAATAAATGGTTCCAAGTAAAAACCAATCCGGCTTGGAAGGGCAAGACTCTCTATGAATTATATAAGACTGCTTATATGCCCTGGAAATGGCAACCCAAACTTAAAAAAATAGCTGATAAATATGGAGTTATTCTTTTTTCTACGCCGTTTGACGAAACGGCAGTAGATTTTTTAGAGAAGATGAACGTACCTGCCTATAAAATAGCATCGTTTGAAATAGGGGACATTGAACTCTTGAAAAAGGTCGCAAAGACCAAAAAACCCGTAATTATTTCTCGGGGTCTAGCTTCTTTAAAAGAATTAAAGCTGGCTATTTCAACTTTAAGAAAAAATGGCGCTTCAGAAATTGCAGTTTTACATTGTATCATTTCTTATCCAGCCAAACCAGAAGAGATGAATTTAGCCACTATCTCAGACATTAAAAAAAGATTTAAGGTTATAACGGGACTTTCAGATCATAGTCTAAGTATTGCAACAGCAATAACATCTGTGGCATTGGGAGCGTCTATAATCGAAAAGCACTTTACTTTGAAAAGAAGTGAAGGGGGGCTAGACGCGGCATTTTCGCTCGAGTCAGCTGAAATGAAACAATTGGTGCAAAATGTCCGCGAAGCAGAGAAATCAATTGGAAAAGTCCATTATGGGATCGATAAGGGAGAGGTGGAAAATATTGTTTTTCGGAGGTCTTTATTTGTGGTAGAAGATATAAAAAAAGGAGAAAAATTTACCAGAAAAAATATCCGTTGCATCCGGCCAGGCTATGGTTTAGCTCCCAGGTTCTTATCTAAAATTATTAGTCGAAAAGCAAAAAAAGATATTAGGCGGGGAACGCCCCTCGAACGAAATTTAATTTCTTAAAACATTAATAAAATGAGCAATATTAAATTTGGTTTGAAACTTTGGTCTATAGATAGCAAGGATCTATTCGAAGAAGCCGGCCAGTTATTTAAGAGAAAAGAAATCGATTTTGTAGAGCTATATATAGTTCCTGATTCTTTGTTACCAGGAAAGTCGGACATCTTAAATTGTTTAAGAAATATTCCAACAACTATTCACGCTCCTCATATGGAGCATAATTTTGATGTTTTTACTTTGGATGATTCAAAGATAGAAATTTTTAAAAATCAGGTTATAAAAATTGCCGACTTTTTAAATAGTAAGTTCATAGTAGTTCACGCTATGGTCGGAGATTCTCAAGAAATTTTCAAAAAAAATATTATAAAAATTAGTGATCCCAGAATTTTAATTGAAAATTCGCCGAAGATCGGACTTGATAATAGGATTTGTTCCGCCCATTCTTATGATCAATTGGAATCAATCAAGGATTCTGGATGCAATCTTTGTTTAGATTTTTCGCATGCTATAAAAAGCGCCGCAGCTCAAAATATAGATTACAAAAAATTTATTGAAAAATTAATTTTTGAGTTAGATCCATCCTATTTTCATCTATGTAACGGAAAAACAAACAATGTGAAAGATGAACATAGAGACCTATTTGATGGAGAATTCGACCTTAAATGGATTAAAAATATATTACTTAAATTAGGAGAAAAAAAGGATGTATATTTAGTTTTTGAAACACCAAAAGGAAAAAGTGGGCTTCTAAATGATATTAAAAACATGAAATACTTTCGTTCAATATGAAAAATTCAAAAGGGATTACTTTAAAAAGAGCCGAAGCGACTGACATAGAGTTTTTATGGTATTTGAGAAATCGTAAAGAGACCAGAAAATACAGCAGAAATTCTAAAAAAATAAAATGGGACGAGCATATTAACTGGATACTGCCCATTCTTTTAGGAATTGATAACAAGCAGATTTTTATAATTAAAAATGTAGAAACTCCCATTGGCCAGGTCGGGTTTGATTACAAAGAAAACAATGAGGCCGAAATAAGCGTTTCTATTCTAAAAGAATTTTGGGGAAAAGATTTTGCTCGAAAAGCCGTAGCTTTAAGTATTAAAACTCAAAAAAATATAAAACATTTTATTGCCGATATCCATAAAAAAAATTTTTCATCATTAAAATTATTCAAAAAAATGAATTTCATTCTTAAAGAAAAAAGGGGAGATTGGTTAAGATATAGATTAATTTTAAAATAATAGTTAAACAACTAAAACTTCAAAATTAGAAGTTATTAATATGATGCACTTATTAAGAAACAAAGATTTAAATGATTTAATATTAGCCTTTAAAAAAGTGTACGCAAATATAAAAGCTTAAAAACATCATGAATCTTAAAAATAAAAAAATTTTAGTGACGGGTGGAACGGGTTTTATCGGGTCTCACACAGTCGATGCTTTAATCAAGGAGGGAGCAGATGTTGTTGTGGTTGACAATCTTTCCACTGGCCATAAAGAAAACCTCAATCCTAGGGCAAAGTTTTATGAAATTAATATTGCCGACCCTAAAATAGAAGAAATTTTAGAAACAGAAAAACCAGAAATTATTTACCACTTTTCTTTTTTTGTTTTAGTTCCAAAATCGGTGGATGACCCGCTTTTGGATATAGACAATATTATCGGCTCAATAAGGATACTAAAAAAGATAAAACAGATTGGCGGAATAAAAAAAATTGTTTTTCCTTCCTCGGGATTTACTTATGGAAACACCAAAAATTTGCCGGCAAAAGAAACAGAGCCGCAGGTTCCGGCCTCTCCTTATGCGATAGCAAAAATAAATATTGAGAACTATTTAAAATTTTATAAAGAATCTTTTAATATTCCCTATGTAATACTCAGATATTCAGCAATTTACGGGCCAAGACAGGTGACTGGAGCCTTGTCAGATTATATGCGCCAATTGGCCTCGGGCAAACAAGCTGAAATGTGGGGCGACGGCAATAAAACCAGAGATTATGTTTATATTTCCGATGTGGTCAGGGCAAATTTGTTAGCTTTAGATGTTTCAGACAGCCATCCTGATCCTGTATTCAATGTTGGCTCCGGGATAGAAACTACATTAAATTCCCTTTACCAAAAAACAGCGGAATTGTTGAACAAAAAACCTGAACCAATTTACCACCCCGACAGGCCCGGAGAACAAATAAGATATTGTTTGGATAATTCGAAAATTAAAAAGGAACTTGGCTGGAGTTCGAAAATCAGTTTGGAAGAAGGGTTGAAATCAACACTAATATCAAAAAATTTGTTATAATTATTGCTAAAGCTTTTAGAACATATTCATGCAATCTTACCAAGTTAAAAATTATGCATATTATGAAAAATTAGGGTTTGATAATTTCAAATTTTGGAGCGAGAAAGACCTCGCTCGATTTCTAATATTTGATTTTTTTGATACGTTTCGCGAAATAGAATGGGCCAAAGACATGAACGAAAAAACTTTTCTTGATACGCAAAAGCGCAGGATTCAAAAATATCATAATTATAGAATTAGAATGCCGCTTAGTATTTTAGACAGATTCTTTTTAACGTTATATTTAAAAAACAGCAAAAAAAATCAAAAAAAGATTTTATTTGAGGGCTCAATATACTCCTCTCTTGTTTTGGCGGCAAAAAAATACTATCAAGTAAGATTGATGGTTCAGGGCAAGTCAGATAGATTGTTTGCGCTTAAACATTTTATAGGATGCCTGGGCATGAATGATTTAGAGCCATTGGCGTTTTATTATGTAAAAGAGAGAAATATAAGGTATCTTTATGAGCTGGTCGAAAAGATGGAGGACAAATTAAAGATGATTGCGCCGGATTATATCGTATTGCAAATGGATATGTTTCCGCTTGAAAGGGCAATGGTTTTGGCAGCCAAGAAATTAGGCATCCCCACGTTAGTAATCCAGCATGGAAAGTGCTCTTCGCAAAGTTGCTCGCTTGATTTTAAGGTTGCAGATTATGTGTTGGTTTGGGGGGAATATTTTAAAGACCTGTGCATCGAAAAATGTATGAGAAAGCCATTAGATGTGTATGTATTGGGGTATTCATATGTTATTGGAAATAATGCGGAAATTAATAATAAAAGACGTAGGGTATGTTACTTGGGGGAAGATTTCGAAAGGCACGATAAAGATTTTTTACCAATAAATATGGAAACAATATATCAGCTTTCAAAGATATGTGAAGAGCTGGGATTGGATTTTATATATCGTCCGCATCCGCCGCGCGATGATAAAAAAATAAAAATAGAGGATAAAAAAATAATAGCTGATTATTTGCCCGGCGTCTTATTAACCCCCCAAAAAGAAACCCTTGACCAAACCTTTAAGAAGGCAGATATATTGGTAAGTTTTTCTTCCACTGCATTAGTTGAGGGGGCAATGAGGTCAAAAATTTCCCTTCAGCTGATGAATTTTCCCATTGAAACAGAAAATCTGGAAATGCTGGGGGCTTGCAGCAAATCATTCCAAACCATCGAGGAGTTGCGAGCGTACCTCGCTGAAATAGCCAGCGCGCCCAACTTAGACAAATTTAAAACCAAATTTAATAATAATTACATAGAGACAAGATATAATCTGTACAGCCGTTTTTTAGAGATAATAGAAGAAATAGAAAAACAAAAAAAATGGCAAAAATAAAAATAGCTATAATACATCCGAAATTAGGCTGGGGAGGCTCTGAGGCAACCGTTCTTTGGATGATAGCGTCATTAAAAGATGACTATGATATTTCTCTTATTACCAGCGGCACAGTAGATATTTTCCGTCTTAACAAATTTTATGGTACAAGATTAGATCAAAAAGAATTTTCAATAATTCAGGTTCCCATGCCTCTATTTTTAAAAAATACCGATAAATTTGCAGCGCTCAGGGACCGTTTTGTCCAGCGATACTGTCAAAAAATATCTTCGCAATTCAATCTTATGATTAATGCTTACAGCCCGTGCGATTT
>JBEKVX010000018.1:0-14894 GCA_049513595.1 Candidatus Staskawiczbacteria bacterium
AATAAATCGAAAAAAAATGAAGACTTTAACTATTATATTCAGAAAGAAAAAAGATTATTGAAAAATGAGCATGAAGAAAGAATTTAAACTATCGATAGTAGTGCCTGCATATAATGAGAAAGAAAGAATTTATAAAAAAATTTATACCGAAATTTTTACTGGGTTGGTATCATTTTTGCTGGGCTTTGTTCGGCGCTGTTGTTTTTGGTTTTCCATCAAAAGATTTAATTGTTATCGGAGTCACCGGTACCAGTGGGAAATCAACAACCACTGATTTGATAACCAGAATTTTAGAAGAGTCAGGCAAAAAAGTTGCGTCAATTTCTACAATAAGATTTAAAATTGCGGACAAAGAACGGGAAAACAAATATAAAATGTCTATGCCAGGCCGTTTTGTAATTCAAAAATTTTTAAAACAGGCAAAAGATGCCGGATGCAAATTTGTTGTTTTAGAAGTTACTTCAGAAGGCATCAGGCAATTTAGGCACAAGTTTATCAATTTTGACTGCGCTGTTTTTACCAATTTAACGCCAGAGCATATTGAGTCGCACGGAGGTTTTGGAAATTACAGAAATGAAAAACTAAAATTGTTTAAGGCAACAAAAAGTATCCATGTTATAAACACAGATGACGAAAATTCAAAGTATTTTTGGGATATACCGGCAAAACAAAAAATTGGGTTTTCAATTAATGATAAAAAGAATTATGATTTCAGTTTAAATTTAATCGGCGATTTTAACACCCTAAACGCTTTAGCTGCAATTTCTGTCGCCAAGGCGTATGGAATTGATTTTGAAACTTGTAAAAAAGCATTAGAAAAGGCAAAAGGGATTGCTGGTAGAATGGAAATCATTTCCAAAAACCCAATGGTGATTGTTGATTATGCGCATACCCCAGAGCAATTGGAAGCGGTTTATAAGACATTTAAAGAAGAAAAATTGATTTGCGTTTTAGGTTCCTGCGGCGGCGGAAGGGACAAATGGAAGAGGCCGGTTTTAGGGAAAATCGCAAAAAAATATTGTAAAGAAATTATAATTACTAATGAAGACCCGTATGACGAAAACCCAACGGAAATTATAAATCAAGTCGCAGAAACCGCCGGCCAAAATGCCAAAAAAATATTGGACAGGAAAAAAGCGATAGAAACAGCGATAAAATTGGCAAAACCTTCGGATGTTGTTATAATTACAGGAAAGGGGTCAGAGCCATGGATGTGTTTAGAAAATGGCAAAAAGATACCCTGGGATGATAGAAAAGTGGCCAGAGAGGCATTAGTCCCGAAATAGTTGACACTATAGTTTAAGAGTGGTATAATTAATTATTAGAATTAAACTATAAATAAATTATGTTTAGCGAAAGAGGGCCATCATCAAATCCGGAAAATGAGCAGCAAAAGCTTACTCCAGAGAAGGTTGTCGAAGCAGCTGATGTTTTAGGCGTTGGCCCGCATGCGACCAGAGAAGAAATAACCAAGGCCTATCGGGATCTGGCTAAAAAGCGTCATCCTGATTTAAATCCAAACGACCCTGAAGCAGTAGATAAGTTTAAAGAAGTTCAAGGAGCTTTTGAAATACTTGGAAAAGCTATAGATGCTGGATTGTGGCAAGAAAAACAAGAAGAAAATAAAAAACCAGAACCCGAGGTGAGAGCAGCAGAAGTTATGGCAGACGGAACAGAAGCAGCTGCAGCGGAAAAAGTAAAAAACTATCCGGATTTTAAAGAATTTTTTAAAGAACACCGGTTTCTTAGCTCTCTTGTTATCGGGGCCGCTCTTTTGGCAGGAGGAATTGGAATATTTTCTGGCAAAGGCAAAGAAAAACCGCGGCCAACTTCATCTGCGCCATCAACTCCACGGCCAGCAGGAAGAACTTTGCACGAACCTGGGAAGCTAAAACCCGGAGAAGCCAAAAAACCTCAGGAGACCAATCGCGACAAGAAATATCGGCAGGAATTGGTAAGATTGCTCCGCCAGCAAGAGCGAAACCCGTTTATAATTGTTAGACCAGAGGCGCCAAAAGAAAAAATTGAAATAAAGCCAGAACCGGAAACAAAGCCAGAACCGGAAACAAAGCCAGAACCGGAAACAAAATCAGAACGGCAAATAATTAATAAAAAATTAGAGATAGAAATATTGGAGGATTTCCGCAAAATTATCGGAATCAAAGCCCAAAGCGAGGGCAATGGAAATTTTATAGTTGATTTGGGCCAACAGGGCTGTTATAGGGTAAAGCCGTCTGATATTATGCGCTTGGGAGACATTAAAAGAAGCGAGTTAACAAAGGAAGCGATTTATGCTCCCCATGGAAAATTTTCTGCGCCTCAGCTTAAGCGCGACTTCAAAGAGCAGGCAAAAAGCCAAATGATAGGCGACATTATAAGATATTGTGAAAAAATTCCAAAAGACCAGGTAAAAAACGTTTTGGAAGAAGCAAAAGAGATGCAGAAAAAAGCCGATGAGCAGAGGCAAGACCAGCAAATTAAAGTGGAACAAACTAATTATGGGAATAAAAAAACCTTGACTTCGTCGCAGATGAGGCAAAGAGCAAACTATGAAGCCAATAAAAAATATAACAGGTTTAGAAGTAATAAGTAAATTTTAACTTATGGCTGAAAATTTTCTTAAAAAAGCCAAACAACAGATAAAAGAGGCGCTTGATATATCAGACCTTGCCGATTCTCAGCAAAACAAAATTGTTTCGCAGCTTTTAAATAATATCTCATTAAAAATAAATATGGCTATATTTGATAAATTGGGGGACGAAGACAGAAAAAAGGTTCTAAAGTTTTTAAGAGCAAAAGATAAAGATGCTATTTTAAGCTATCTGAATGCTAAAATAAAAAATTTGCCGGATTTAGTTAAAAAGATCACTGCAGAAACCATAGAAGAATTTAAGGAACTGAGTGGCGTCTAAGATTGCCTTTTGTTTTAAGTTGTGGTAAGATATAAAAGACACAAAAGAATGTCTTTTTTTATTTATTAATTATGAAAAAAATGTCGAAATCTGTTAAAAAATTTATCCGTAGGCAGAAAGCGTTGATAAGACGCCAATTTTTAGATATAAAAAAGCAAGAGGAAATGATTAAAGAGATGTATAATAAAATTAACCCCGCAAACTAAAATGAAAATTATTGATATTCACAATTTAGCAATTAAAATGGGCATGGACGCAGATTTCAGGGGCAGAGACGGCGTGCAGAAATTTTTGGATTCAAAAAAGAAAAAATTTGAAAAAATATCTGACGCAGAAAAAAATGATTTTGACAAAGACGCTCTCGAAAATCCCTATTCTGATTCTGGAGTTCATAACATTTCAGAAGACAAAGAAATTAAAAAGGTTTTGGTTGGAATTGATACGGACACAGAAGAAATATTATTGTCAAAACATTTGCAAAATATAGATTTGGTTATTGGACATCATCCCATTGGGAAAGCACTGTCGCAGTTGGCCGATGTCATGGATTTGCAATGTGATATTTTTAATTATTATGGTGTGCCAATAAATGTCGCCGAAGGATTGATGCGAGAAAGAATTTCGGAGATTGAGAGGAGGGTTAATCCATCAAATCACCAGAGACCGGTGGATGCGGCAAAATTGTTGAAAGTTAATTTGATGAACGTACATACTCCGGCAGATAACTTAGCTGCAAAATTTCTTAAAGAATTGACCGAAGAAAAAAAACCGGAAACTATTGGCGAACTTGTGGATATGTTGAAAGAAATGCCCGAGTATAAAGAAGCAATAAAAATTGATGCTGGTCCTAAAATTTTTGTTGGTTTTCCTGAAAACCGTTGCGGAAAAATTGCTTTTGATTTGACTGGCGGAACAGAATGTGCCCCAAAACTTTATGAAAAGATGTCTCATGCGGGTGTTGGCACTATTGTGGGAATGCATGCTTCAGAGGAACACAAAAAAGAAGCGGAAGCCGCTCATGTAAACATTGTAATTGCCGGCCACATTTCTTCTGATTCTCTGGGAATGAATTTATTTTTAGATGAATTAGAAAAACAAGGAATTGAAATTGTTCCTTGTTCCGGATTCACAAGATTTTCAAGAATTAGCAAATAAGGTGTTAATAAGTTTGTAAATAAGTTGTGGATAGCCGGCGCATTTACGGTGAATAAAAAGCTTGACATATACCTATTTAGGAATAAAATAGCAGTTATGAGGGGGTGCGAAGTTTATCTTCTAGGACATAATAGTTTTTGATGAAAGCGGTTAAATAATATAACTGGATTCATTGTCCGAATCTAGACCTAGGAAAAATGCCGATGTCATTGTAAATTATTAACCCCCTCAACCAAAGCCCGCGACATAAATCGCGGTTTTTGGTTGCCTGCGGGCATTTTTTTTGGTAATGTGATATAAAGGTCAAAAATTAAATAATTCATATTTTTAAAGATATGGCAGTAAAAAAAGGAAAAGAAGAAGGAAAATTAATAGGCAAAATAACCCATTATTTTTCCAATATTGAGGTAGCGGTTATTGAATTGACAGCTTCCTTGAAAGAAGGAGAAACCATCAGAATAGTCGGGGGCCAGGAGACAGATTTTGAGCAAGAAGTGAAGTCAATGCAGATTGACCACAAGGAAGTAAAGTCGGCTCAAAAAGGCGATTCTGTGGGAATGAAAGTGGATGAAAAAGTCCACGAAGGATACAAGGTTTACAAAATCTGAACTAAAAGAAATATCCTATAATCTGTAAACAATTGTTGGATTGTTAATTTTTACTTAATTCCGCAGAATTACAGCGAATGTAATGAGCGGTTCTAATTAAAATGTTGGAAAACATACAAGAAGAAATTGAAGATAAAATTATTGATTGCATCAATGCGGGGGTTGCTGGCCGGCTGATAATTTTTAAGCCCGAAAAAAGCAGTTTTAAGGCGAATTTGGCTGTAGAAAGAAGGGGGAAATATAAAGAAAAAGAAATGTATTTTCAGATTAATATTTTTGTGGCGCCAGCCAGGAGCGTCAATTTTGTAAAAGATTTTTTACAAAATGATTTTAAATCAGAAAAAAATTTTTATTTGCTTTTTGTCTGCTTTGACGAGGTAAAGCAGAAGATAAATGATTATATCTGGTTGATACCATCGCTGCAATTTAGAGATATCGCGGCAACCGTAAAATCGCCGGATGGCAAAAAATTATTTAGATTTGAAGCTCCGTTGGATATCAAAAACAAAAATAAATATTCAAAATTTTTAGTGGACACAAAAAAATTGGGAAAAACGATTTTAAGTGCATTTGAAAATGATGGTAAATTTAATTTTAAGGAAGGGGCGCCCTTTGGGTCATTTCAAGAAAAAAATATAATAAATTTAGATAGTTTAAAAGAATTTTTATTGCAAGCCCGAAAAAATACCTATGCCTCCAATGCTGCTGCGGTCGATAATCCCCGGCTTTTGGCGTCAACACAGCTTGAATTCCAAAAAGGCGATTATTTTTACCGCGATATTTATTTTTCGGGAACTAAAAAATTCATTGGCCAGGAAATTATTTATCAGGACTCGAAACCAATCTGGGGCATGAATTATTTAGGAAACGCAATCGGAGAACTGGAAACTAATTTTTTGAAAGAAGCATTATTTAAATTGTCTGAAAAATGCCGCATAGGCCAAGTTTGCGAATATGAAAAAAGAGAGTTTAAATACCAAGACCATGGGCAAGGGAGTATAGATGATTTTTTGGGAAGGGAAGAAATATTTTTAGAAGGTAAAAATATTTACAAGTCAAACTATCAAGGCGGATTAATTTTATGAAGTTTGTTGGAGATTTTCATATACACTCAAAATATTCCAGAGCCACTTCGCCGTCTATGGATTTGGATAATTTGGATAATTGGGCGCGAATAAAAGGAATTAAGGTCTTGGGCACTGGCGACTTTACCCATCCAAAGTGGCTTGAGAGTATTAAAGAGAAATTAGAGCCGGCCGAACCCGGTCTTTTTAAACTGCGCAAATCCGATTCGCCGACCAGATTTATTTCAACTTCAGAAATTAGTTGCATTTATAAAAAACTTGGCCAAGTCAGGAAAATCCACATTATTATTTTTGCGCCATCAATAAAAGCCGTTGAAAAAATTAATGAAAAATTAAATCAAATCGGAAACTTGCATTCAGATGGCCGGCCGATTTTGGGTTTGGATGCAAAGGAATTAACAAAAATTGTTTTAGATGCAGATAAAGATTGCTTGGTTGTGCCGGCTCACGCCTGGACTCCCTGGTTTTCTGTTTTTGGTTCAAAGTCCGGATTTAACTCTTTGGAAGAATGTTTTGACGACTATACAAAATATATTTACGCAATTGAAACCGGTCTTTCTTCTGACCCGGCAATGAATTGGCGGCTGTCGCAGTTAGATAAGATTACTTTAATTTCTAATTCAGACGCGCATTCGCCCCAGAAAATCGGCAGGGAGGCGAATGTTTTTGACACGGACTTAAACTATAATTCAATCGCCGAAGCCATAAAGACAAAAGACAAAACAAAATTTTTGTATACTATTGAATTTTTTCCTGAAGAAGGAAAATACCACTATGACGGCCACCGCCTGTGCGATTTAAGTTTGTCTCCGGCGCAATCTAAAAAATATAATAATATTTGTCCTAAATGCGGAAAACCATTGGTAATCGGGGTTTTAAACAGGGTTGCAGAACTGGCCGACAGACCGGAAGGTTTTGTGCCAAAAAATTCTATTCCTTTTAAAAATTTAATCCCCCTGAACGAAATTATTGCTGAATCAATCGGGGTTTCTGTGGCTTCGAAAGAAGTTATAAAACATTATAATAATTTGATAAAAAACTTAGGAAGCGAATTTAAAATACTATTGGAATCGTCAAGAGAAGAAATCAAAAAAGAATCTCTGCCTCAAATCGCAGAGGGAGTTATAAGAACGCGTGAAGGAAAAGTTTCTGTAGACCCTGGATATGACGGAGTTTACGGAAAGATAAAAATTTTTTCAGATGGGGAAACTAAAAAAGAACTTTATCCTCAAAAAACCTTGTTTTAATTTATTTTTAATTTATTCTTGCTGAAGGGGGATAATAAACATCTGCTTTTTTTTAAATACTTGGGTGAAGACTTGACATTACAAAAGCTACAGATTACCATTGAAACTACCTCCCCAAAAAAGGTATAATATAATAATCACGACTAATGGTATGGACGGAAAAATTTTTTACATAACTAAGGCAAAGTTACAGGAGCTCAAAAAAGAATATGATGAGTTGTCGGATTTTGAGCACAGAAAATCTTTAGACCAAGAAGCGCCTAAAATTTTTGAATCAGAAGATTTAAATCCAGAGTTTGTAAGCTTTCAGGAAGACGTGGGTTTTTTGAGGTCCAGGATTGATGAATTAAAAAATATTTTGGAGCACCACGAATTAATAAAAAATCCAGGCAAGGACAAGCAAGGAATTGTTGGGCTGGGAGCTAAAGTAAAAATAGATGTGGACGGCCAAAAAGATGAGTTTGTAATTGTGGGCACGCTTGAAGCAAATCCTGCATTGGGAAAAATCAGCAATGAATCGCCCGTCGGCAAGGCGCTTTTGGGCCATAAAATCGGGGACGAAGTAGTTGTTTCTTCTCCCATAAAAACAACTTATAAAATAAAAAATATAAAATACGAGGTTAACTAAAAATTAAGGGACAATAAATATTGCTCCTTAATTTTTTTTGTAAAATGAAGGACTTGGTTAATTTTTTTCATCAAGCCGGTAAATTAAAAGACATGCCAAGACGCGGTTGGGTGATAAATGATATAAAAAATCCAGAAAGCATTGCCGAACATATTTTTCGGGCATCTTTAATGGGTTGGATTTTAGGCAGCAAGAAAAAACTTAACATAGAAAGAATTTTAAAGATGGCTTTGATCCATGATTTGTGCGAGATATATGCTGGCGATACAACTCCTTATGATTCTGTTCTGCCGAAAGATGCTGAAAAAAGAAAAGAGTTTATGAAGACCTGGCCAAGGTTCTCTGAAAAAGAAAAAAAACGACTAAACGAAAAAAAGCATAAAAAAGAAAAAATTTCCTTAGAAAAACTTGTTAAAGATTTGCCGAGAGATTTAAGCAGTGAGATTAAGCACCTTTGGTTTGATTATGAAAAAGGACTTACGAAAGAAGGCAGGTTTTTTAAGCAAGCGGACCGCCTAGAAAATTTTTTGCAGGCAATGGAATACTGGAAAAAATATAAAAAACCGCCGCAAGGACCTTGGTGGGAGTGGGCAAAAGAATTTTTTGATGATCCTGCTTCGCTTGAATTTGTTGAGGAAATGGCCAAAAAGTTTCACCACAAAATTTAGAATAAAAGTCCCTGAAAAATGGGGCTTTTTGATTTTATTTATAGTATAATGCTAAAATAACACTAATAATATAAAACATGCCCAAACTTGTAAATAAAATTATAAAAATATTAATAACCAGCGATTTTTTCTTAAATTTAGGGTGGGGGCTTTTGGGGCCTGTTTTTGCCATATTTATTATTCAAAAAATTACAGGAGACATTGCCAAAGCAGCCGAAGTTGCCGGATTTGCATCACTAATTTATTGGATTACAAAGTCATTATTGCAAATACCAATCGGGCATTATTTAGATAAAAATCGCGGAGAGAAAGATGACTTCTGGTCAATGTTTTTAGGCGAGCTGATAATCGCCTTTGTGCCTATAGGATATTTATTTTCTTATATGCCGTGGCATATATATGTTTTGCAGATAATTTATGCTATTGGAATGTCCCTTGCGATTCCCGCCTGGTCAGCGATTTTTACAAGACACATTGATAAAGGAAAAGAAGCAGTGCAATGGTCAATGGAAAGCACGTTTTTGGGAATTGGCGCTGGAATTGCCGGGGGTTTGGGCGGATTCATTGTTTCTATTTTGGGATTTAAACCTCTTTTTATTTTTGTAAGTTTACTCAACATTTTTTCTGTTTTACTCTTGCTGCTGATAAGAAATGATATTTCTCCAAAAAACAAGGAGATAATTATAATGCCTATAAGGCCGTTTGTTGAACCATAGTAATAATATGAAAAACCAGGAACTAGCAAAAATATTTTATGATATGGCAAGATTTTTGGAAATGGAAGGCGTGGCTTTCAAGCCCTATGCATACAACAGGGCTGCTTTATCTTTGGAGGCGTTGCAGGAAGACGTAGGTGGTATTTATAAAAAGGGCGGAGTGAAGGCCTTGCTGGAAATTCCTGGAGTTGGCAAAGCAATAGCCGACCATATTGAAGAATACTTAAAGACAGGAAAAATAAAACATTACGAAAATTTTAAAAAGAAATTGCCGATTGATTTAGACGAATTGGTGAGGGTTGAAGGCATGGGAGCTAAAAAAGCAAAAACTCTTTACCAAAAATTAGGAATTAAGAACTTAAAGGATTTAGAAAGAGCGGCTAAGGCGCATAAGATAGCTCCGCTTTTTGGATTTGGAGAAAAAACAGAAAAAAATATTTTACAGGGATTGGAATTTTTAAAAAGAGACAAAGGAAGATTTTTAATACAAGAAATTTTGCCTACTGCTAGAGATGTTTTAGAAAAATTGAAAAAACTAAAAGAAGTAGATGAAATCAGTTTAGCAGGCTCAACCCGCAGAAGAAAAGAAACAATTGGCGACGTTGATATTTTGGTTGTTTCAAAGAAACCGGCAAAAGTTATGGATTTTTTTGTTAAATTAGATGGCGTAGAAAAAATTTGGGCAAAAGGAGGGACAAAAGCATCAATCAGAATGCGAGAAGGGTTTGATATGGATTTAAGAATTGTAAAAAAAGAAAGTTATGGCTCTGCCTTGCAGTATTTCACCGGTAACAAAGACCACAATATTGTTACCAGAAAAATTGCCATTGAAAAAGGTCTAAAACTTTCAGAATATGGATTATTTCGCGGCAAAAAAATGATTGCAGGCAGAACCGAAGAAGATGTTTATAAAGCAATTGGTTTGCCATTTATAGAACCGGAATTGCGAGAAAATGAAGGCGAAATTGAAGCGGCTCTAAAAAATCAACTGCCAAAAATTATCGGATATAAAGATATCAAAGGTGACTTGCATTGCCATTCAAATTGGGACGGCGGAGAAAATTCTATTGAAGAAATGGCAAAGGCGGCGATGAATATGGGTTACGAATATATTGGCATTTCAGACCACACAAAATTTTTGAGAATTGAAAAAGGACTGGACGAAAAAAAATTGCTAAAACAACATGAGGCAATAAAAAAAATAAATGAAAAATTTGAAAAACAAAAAGCAAAATTTAAAGTTTTACATGGATGCGAAACAAATATTTTGAATGACGGTTCGGTTGATATTAAAGATGAGGTCTTGGAAAAATTGGACTATGTAATTGCCGGTGTGCATTCAACATTAAAAATGGAGAAAAAAGAAATGATGGTGCGGATTGAAAAGGCAATGCGAAATCCAAATATTGATATTTTAGCTCATCCAACCGGCAGAATTGTTGGTCAAAGAGATGAATACCAGGTTGATTTTGATAAAATATTGAAAATTGCAAAAGAAACAGGAACTATTTTAGAAATTAATTCTTCTATCAGGCTGGATTTGCGAGATTTTTATATTCGCCGCGCAAAAGCCGAAGGAGTAAAAATGATTATAAACACCGATGCGCATCACAAAGACCAGTTAAATTTAATGGAATACGGAATTAGCCAGGCCCGCCGCGGCTGGGCGGAAAAGGAAGATATCATAAACACTTTACCGGCCGAAGAATTATTAAAATATTTTAAATAAAATGCCAAGGGAAAAATCAGTAGGAGCTGTAATATTCAGAAAAGAGGATAATAAAATTTATTATCTGCTTTTGCATTATCATTCTGGCCATTGGGAGTTTGCCAGAGGCCATGGAGAAAAAGGGGAAGACGAACAAAAAACAGCGAGGAGAGAAATTGAGGAGGAAACCGGGCTAAAGGATTTAAAAATAATTCCTGGATTTAGAGAATACTCAAAATTTTTTTTCAGGAGGACATATAATCTTCCGGAAGCAGAAAAGAAAAAAGCGCCCTGGATATTCAAATTGGTTGTTTTGTATCTTGCAGAGACAAAAACAAAAGATATTAAAATATCAAAAGAACACAAAGGTTACGCTTGGCTTTTATACGATGATGCTTTTAAAAAATTAACCAAAAACGCAAAAGGAGTTTTAGAAAAAGCAAATGATTTCATTATTTCAAAAAAAAGTATATGAGGTTGTGATAAAAATTCCCCGCGGGGAATTTTTGAGTTACAAACAAGTTGCAGAAAAATCTGGAAATCCAAAAGCGTGGCGCGCAGTAGGAAATATTTTAAATAAGAATAGAAATCCAGAAATTCCTTGCCACAGAGTGATAAGAAGCGACGGGAAAATCGGTGGATACAACAAAGGATCGAAATGCAAGGAAGATTTACTTTTGAAAGAAGCTGTGATAATAAAAGGTCAGAGGGTCTCTCTTCCACGCTTGTTAAGGAGAAGAAACAATGAGGGCTGCCGTAGCGAGCTATGGTGGAGATCATGTATGGGAAAAGGTAAGCGGACCTGATTTTATCGTTCAAGTCATCCCATTGCTCGCGGTGGTTGTCCATCCAATCACCAAGAGGGCAAGACAGGTCTTTGATAAACTCAGATGGGATAAAGCAGCGCAATGGAAAGGGACAACGCTTGAACCAAGGCCTAGTGTTTCTTTTTTCCCTGCGACAGAGGGGGAAATAGTCGCTCTGCTGAGAGAGGAGATTCAAGGCATCGAAATAACCCACATCGTAAAGATGCCACACTTCCTTTTTTAGGCAGATTTATCGCATACTGGCGCAAGCGAAAACCGCCCGACGCGATAGCGTACGGGCGGCTTTTTATTTTAATTATCCTTTTACTTCTTCGACAATTTTTATAAATATTTCCGGATGTTCTCTAGCCAATTCTGATAAAACTTTTCTGTCTAATTCTATATTTTTCTTTTTCATTCCGTTGATTAGTCGGCTATATGTAATTCCATTTTGACGAGCTAATGCGTTTATTTGCAGGTTCCACAAATTTCTAAAATTTCTTTTATTTGCTTTTCTGTCTCTGTATGCATAAGTCCAGGCATGCCTCAATGCTTCTTTGGCTAATTTAAATTTTGATTTCCTGCCGTATTTAAAACCCTTGGCATGCTTCATTAAATGCTTTCTGTGTTTGCGGGCTTGTACGGCTCTTTTTATTCTGCTCATTTTATTTTGTCAACCACTTTTTTAAATGCTGTGCCTCTGTTTTTGAGAGCGCAATCCATTTGCGACCTTTTCTCTTTCTCTCCCCCGACTTTTTTGACCTGTAATGGTTTTGGCCAGACATTCTTCTTAAAATTTTTCCGTTTTTGGTAATTTTGAACCTTTTAACCAAGGCCTTTTTTGTCTTATTCATCTTATTGCTTGGAGACAATCATTGTGAAACCTCTGGGCTCACGCTTTAATTCTCTCTCTGTTTTAATTGGTATTTGCGAATTTAAATTTTCTAAGAATAATTTTACTTTTTGTGTGGCAAACCCTCCCATTGCTTTTTCTCTGCCTCGCAGCGACATATTTATTTTTATTTTGTTTCCCTCTTTTAAAAATTTTTTTGCCTGGGCGGCTCGTGTTTCCATGTCGTGTGGAGAAATATTAAAAGTCAGCCGTATTTCTTTTAATTCTCCGCCGCGGGGTTTTGCAATTTTCTTTTCTTTTTTCTGTTGCTGGTAAAGATATTTTCCATAATTGGCAATTCTGCAAACTGGTGGTTCAACTTTTTCTGTAACTTGAATTAAATCCAAACCCTTTGACCTTGCCAAATCAATTGCCGCGAAAATATTCATTATTCCAAGCTGTTCGCCTGTTTCAGAAATTACGCGCACCTCTTTTGCCCTTATGAAATTGTTTATTAATATTTTATCCAATTTTTTTTACTTTTATTAGTGGAGATGGCGATGTTGAAATCGCGTCTGAAAAGTTTTATAAAGCAATTCTACAAGTTTAGTCAGTTTTGATGTTCGAGCATTAAATAGAAAACTAACAAAATTTTTAATGCCTTATCCTCGTAAATCTCGGAAACTTCCCGAGGAATAAAATTTCCTATCCTAATAATATAACACCTCCTAGACCCACACTGACTAAAGATTTTTCTACTGCGGCGCATATATTTTGGCTGCAAAAAAGTAATTACTCGTCGGCGTATTTGTTTCACTAATACGCCTCCTCGCACTTCCTTTTTCTCGCCGGAAAATATAAGCACCTCGTTACGAAAACCTTCAATCAGTGTGGGTCTCCATTTATTAGGAGTCAATGGTGAAGATGCCGCATTAAGCGAATGCTAACGCGGGTTGCTTATTAAATAAATTAGCAATTATGTTTTTTCCAAAATATTAACGAGCTTTTGGAAAGCTCAACTTGCCTTACTTTAAAGAACAATCCATCGAAACAATCATCCCCGTGAATGCAATTCGCGATTGACCTCGCGCTCAACGTCGCGCTTCTTAATTTTCTCTTTTTTATTGTATTTTTTCTTTCCTTTGGCTAATCCGAATTCGAGCTTTATTCTACCATTATTATCATAAATTTTCAAGGGTATCAAGGAAAAACCCTTGGTTTTCGTCTTACCAATCAAATAATCTATCTCTTTTTTATTTAGCAGAAGTTTTTTTTCTCTTTGTTGATTGTAGTCGGCTCCGGCGTTATTCGGCTGATATGGAGGCACTTTTACTCCCACCAAAAACGGCTCACTATTTTTTATTGCAACATAAGACCCCGACAAATTTATGTGCCCTGTTTTTATTGATTTGACTTCCTGTCCAAACAAAACCATCCCTGCCTCAAACTTTTCCAGGATGTCATAATCAAAAAATGCTTTTTTGTTTTCCGAAAATATTTTCATTGATTTATCTTACCACAAATTTTTGCTGTTGACAAGATGTGTTTAGTATGCTAATGTTAGCAGGTCATAGTTCTTTCCCTTTTTCATGATAGGAATAATACCATGTACTGGTTTGCTCTTTTGGCAGTTTGTGTTTGTATGTTTATTTCAATCTTTTGCGCGATTTCTTTTGGCATGGAAGTCAAAAGATTTAATGACTCGGCGGCGAAAATAGGAATTAAAAAGCTACAGACATTTACGGACGCTGAAATGGAATACTTGCGAAGTCATAATCCAAGAGCATGTAAAGAGATGACAATCCAACTCGTCTTCACCATCAGTTTCGCCGTGGTCGCAATCATCTTGGCGGCTAAGTTTTTGCACTAGCCGTCCACGACGTCATACCCCGATCAATTCGTCTGGTCGGGGCTTTTTTATTGTGTGTGTTGACATGGGGGAAAATATATGCTATGATTTTTGTGGTTCGTTCAATTGAATATAGAAGCTTTAGTTTCTGGGCGTTCTAGAAGCAAGAGGCTTTTCACTTTCTGAAGCGAGGGTGTCCTGATGAAGAAGTTTGGTATGTTTGTAGCGATTGTTTTCGTCGCTGTCCAGGTTTTTGGCGTGGAGTTTGAAGGCAAGACCCAGCCCGCAGCAGGTCACACTGCTGTGATTTCGCCAATCTGCACCCAGACCACCTTCCTGGCCGCAGACGCGAAGGTGTCCTTGGGCGAGAAAGTCGAGCAGGGGCAGGCGCTCATTGTTATGAGAGAGCCGCCTGGGGTGATTAAGGCGCGAGAGTTAGACATTCAGCTCGCCGAAGCGGAGCTCAAGAATGTCGAAGGAGCCCTGGACATAGCCCAAAAGGATTTCAAAAGGGCTTCCCAGCTTCTTCCGTTAAAGGCACTGGCTCAATCGGAATTCGACCTGTTTGAGAGCAAGCATGAGACCGCCAAACAGGATGTGGTGGTTGCCCAGCGGAAGCTGGCCTGTGCCCAACAGGCGCTTGTTTTCAAACGCCCGGCGCTCCAGCATTTTCTGCGCTT
>JBEKVX010000019.1:0-14801 GCA_049513595.1 Candidatus Staskawiczbacteria bacterium
AAAAACGCGCCCAAAATATCTTTTCCCGAAGTAATTTCATCGGTCATAATTCGCAATTTTGGCTGCAAAACATATCTTCTGGCTTTTAATTCAACCAAAGACGACAACGCCTCGTGGCACGGCATGTAAACATAATGAACAGTCGGGCGGTAAATTGCTTTTTTTCCGTCCCAAACAGTCAGGCGGTCAGAAATTCCAAATGCTTCCCCATGGCGAACAATCATTCCTTCAATTTCTCCAACTTCCGGAACCCAAGACCTTGCCCAAGTGTTTATTCCCATTCTTGCCAGGAAAATTTGATTTTTGGGACCAAATGGCGCCCTAAACGCCAGGTCGGGAAGTTCTTTTTCATGAGTTCCCCAGCCCATTTCAGAAGGAGCAATTCCTTCTTCGCGAAATCCTTCAATGCTCCAAGTATTTACAAATTCATCAACTTCTTTTGGCTGATTTGTAATTTGAGTATCACGTTCCGAGCAATGAATAACTTTTACTCCAAGAATTTGCGCCAAATGCGAAAAATCAAAATTATTTTTATACTCCTTAATTTTTTCCAAATCCTTTTCACTTGCTTTTTTTTCTGCAATAACCTTTTCTGCAATATCCAGCAATCCCTGTTTTACAAAATGAGAAATCAATCCGGGATTTGCTCCATGGTCAACAATCGCGGTTACTGACTCCTCAGGCCAATTTTTTTTCATTTCGCGCAACTGCATTTGCCTGCAATAAAGCGTTTTGTCAAAAATATCTTTTGGTTCGTAAGGATCCCAAAGTTCCACCGAAGTATTCACATACAAAGTGTTGTGGTCGTGGCACCATTTTAAAATATCATTTGCTCCGATGTTCCACGCCAAGTCAACAATTAGTCCGTTGTCGCCAACATATTTATCCAAAAAAGCATCCAAATTTTCCGGAATTATTTTTTCCTGAACAAATTTTATTCCGGTTTTGGTAAACGGTTTTAATATTTTTGACTTGTCTTCAAAATCCATTATGGTTATTTTTTCTCTTGACACATCAACGTGCTCTAAAATAACCGGCAAAGTGCATTGCGACACCGCGCCATACCCAATTATTAAAATATTATTTTCAAATTTTATCTTATTCATTTTAAATATTTATGTGAATTATTTTTGCAGATGGAAATCCGTTAAAATTTGTTGATGAAGCATTTGAATATGCTCCAATATTTTCCTGATAAATTAAATCCCCTTCATTTAATTTTGGCAAAAATATTTTTTTTGTGTTGTGTATGTAAAAATTTTCTGAAAGCTCGTCTAGTCCGTCGCAGGTTGGACCAAAAACCTTGCACTCTATTCTTTTTCCGTTCTTAAATGATTTTAAATCCGGCTCAAAATGGTCATACATTACAGCTGAAAAAGTGTGATAAACGCCGTCATCAATGTGATAAGAAGGAATTTTTGTTGAATGTTTTGCCAAAATAACGCTGGAAATTGCGGTTCCAGAATTTGCCGCCAAAAATCTGCCGGGCTCTGCAATTATTGCCGTTTTGTCTTTTGGAAATAATTTATCCAGTTCTTTGTTTATTATCTTGGATAATTTTTCAAATGTTTGCTCGTTTCCATTATATTGGACAGGGAATCCGCCACCAATGTCTACAATTTTAATCGGCTTGCCGGTGGTGATTGTTTCACCAATTTTATATCCGTTTTTTTCTACTTTTGAAAAGATTTCTGAAATTGTTTCCAGCGCTTTTACAAAATTTTTGGGATTTAAGCACTGGCTTCCTGCATGAAAACTTATGCCCTCTACTCCCAGCCCTTCTTTTATTGTTTTTTCTATTAAGTCAGATGCCAATTTTGGTTCAATTCCAAATTTATTGGAAAACTTCACAACCGAGCCCTCGTCTGAAATTTTTATCCGCAACAATAAACCGGCCTCCGGACAATGTTTTTTTATTTTTTCCATTTCTTCAAGACAATCATAAGTTAAAAGCGGTTTATACAAATTTAAAACGTGCAGCGAATCGATTTTTTTTATCGGGTTGGCATAAATAATATTATTCCAGATAAAACTCTGCAACGCCTTTGGCTCAAGGTCTTTTACCAAATTAAAAACCAGATTGAATTCCGGCAAAGAGGCAACATCAAAACCAGACCCTAATTTATAAAGGGTTTTTATAATTTCAAGTTCTGAATTTGCTTTTACCGCATAATAAACCTGCACCCGCGGAAGTTTTTTTCTAAACTCAAAATAATTTTTTCGTATTTTAGCGTGGTCTATCGCCAACAGCGGTGTACCATTTTTTTTTACTAAATTTTCAAAAAAAATTTTGTTCATTTTCATTGCACTATTCCTCCACCGGAGTCAGCAAAGTCGTCGGGCAAACTTGTATCCACTCCAGAATCCTGGGCTGTTATTGTTGTGTTTGTAAATTGATTTTCTCCAGAAATTTGCACCTGGCCGATAAGCGGTGCTACAGCGCCTTTTTGCGAACTATCTGGGGTTAAAGAAATTTGAAAAGAAAGAGAAACCGGGTCGCCGGAAACACCTGTACCAGCTAAAATATCGCCTGCAGACCAGACAATTTCCCGGCTGGCTGAATCGAAAGAAAAGTTTGATGATTCGTCTGTGGGCATAATCTTGCCGGTCAAACTTACATTTTGCGGCAAGGTTGCTTTTACTTTAACATTTTTGGTATTACTGAAATAATTTTTAATATCCCAAGTTATTGTATATGTAGTTGCCTTGCCAGTTTTGGGCGGAATGGGCCCCGAATTTTCGATATCAGAATTTTTATAAAATCCTGTTTGGGAAATTACCAATCCAGAATTTACTTTTATGGTAAATTTTTGTGTAATCTGGGAAATATTTATCTCGTCGGTTATCACCGTGTTGCTTGCATCTGTGCCCGGAGCGCTCCAGTCGCTTTTTACTTTTACAGAAAAATCTACTTCTCCTTCCTGCTGGACATCTAAATGACTTAACTGAGACACTTGGCTACGGTCCCAAACAATCATGTTGTCATTTGGCTGAACCTGGCCTTCATCTGCCTGTATAGTAGACATGTCCAAAGCTGAACTATCTAACTTTGCTACCATAAATAAATTATCAAACGGCGTAGAGCCGATATTTGTAAAAAAAATCTGGTAATGCAAGGTTTCTCCTGGAGAGGCGACATAAGACCCAAAGCCATTGACCTGCTGGGAAATAGATAGCAATGGCTGTATAATCTGCACATCTTGGCTCGCCTCTTTTATCACAATAAAATTTCCATTTTGCCACATGCCAAGTTGAGCCACAAAGGTCAAATTCTGATTTGTATCAGCTGAGACGTTGCCGCTTATGCTGATTCTTCCTCCCTGTGCCTTATTTAATGTCTGCAATTTCCATTCTGAATTGTCCAAAGATGCTGGGTCTGACGATTTAAAATCAAACCCGGCAACAGGAGCTACTTTTATGCTTAAATTTTCCAGCGGATAATCAATATTTGAAAAATAATTTATTGAATACTGCAAATCCTTTCCTTTCTCAACTTTTGTCGGCAAATCAAAATCCAAAGTTACGGGAACCGTATCAATTTTCGTTGTAAAAGTGGTGTCCGATTCGTATCTTGCTGTTAAATTCTTTGGCATGTAGGAAAGGGATGCTTTAGCGGTTTTAAAATCCCCCTCCTTTCCCAAAAGCCGGGTTTTAATTTTTACTATTTCTTCATCACCAGGATATATATCATTTAAGCTCTGCGTTATCCTTGTCTTGCCGTCTTCAGTTAAAGAATTATCGGGCATATCAAAAATTAATGTTGGATTTTGCAAAACAAAATTTCCGTTATTTTTGTATTTTACATCATATTCTATCTCGTCTCCCACTTTTGCCGTATCGGGACCCAAAATTTCCAAACGCAAAATTTCTTTAGAAAACATGCTTTGCATATAAATCCAATAAACAACAAATCCGACCACTATAACAGAAAGTAAAGTTATAAAAATTGTTTTTTTGCTCATGCTATTTAGTTTCTTTTAAATCTTTTTCGTCTATTATTCTTAGCATATCATTAGCGGTCTGCTTATTAAAGTCCTTTCCAAAAATTGAAAGGTCGTCTAATTGTTTTAATAATAAAATCACAAATAATACAGCTACTCCAAAAAATATTTTCAAGAGGTCAACAATCAAAGTGTGATTTGGAATAAAGTTGAATGATATCACCATTAAAGCTCCCAAAATATAAACCAAAGCCCATTGCAACGGCAAAAGTTTTTGCTGGTAAAGCATAATCATTTTTTTTCTAGAGACCTGGACATCTGCAAGGGCTTGGCCAGATGCATCGCTAAAATGGCTCAACTTTTCGGCGTCATCATCATTTTTGTCATTTACTTCTCTGTATGCATCAAACACTTTTGTAATTGTGGTTGACGGATTTAAAATGTGATAAGCCCAATTATTTGTCTCCAATATTTTTGTGTAGTGATGTCTCAATACTTCTCTTATTTTGTCTTGAGCCCATGGCACAACTCCGGCAATTCTATAAAGCAATGAAAAATCTCCATCAGTGTTTGAAATTTCTTCTGCAATGGAAGTATAGCGGTCATTTTGCCTGGTGATAAAAAATCCGGAAAACAAAGTAAAGAAAAAAACAACCGCTACAATAATATCCGAATAGTCCTCAATATTTAAATTAAAATAAAATACATACAGAGAATAAACTACCAAAAAAATTATTAACGACACCACTAAAAATTTATTTATTTTCATATTTTTATAGTTTAACTTTTATTATCTTAATTATACCATTTTTAGCAGTGCACCGGACAAAATGCGTGAATGGCGTTTTGTGAAATATCTTCTAATAATTTTTGCGAAGATGGTTCAATTTTTAATTTAGAAATTGTCTGCCAGTCCTTTTCAAAAATCAGACGTAAAATCTTTACCACATCTGAATTTATTTTTTGTTTAAGACCCTGGTTTAAACAATTTTTACAGATAATTCCCCCGTCTTCTGCGGAAAAATAGAAATCCCCGTCGCTTCGCGACTCCTGCGCAATTTTGCGAAGATTAGATGTCACCTCGGGCGACCTTCGCAAAATTGCTGGATTTATATAATTTCCTCCGCTTGCCTGCGGGCTCGCTACGGGCTGCCCTGCGGGACAGAAATTATAAACACTATACTGATTTAATTTTGATTTGCAAATAGCACAATTTTCAACTTCTAATTTGTAGCCCTGCAGAGAAACAAAATTCCAAAAAAAATACTGGAATGCCAGACAATAATTTTTTATTTTTAGCGTCCTATCTGTTAAATTATCAAAAAGTTCATTCAATAAATCAAACGTTGCCTCGTCTTTTTCCTGGCCCTTTATAAAATCATCCAATATATCTGCAATTTGATTTGCAGCTTTTAATTTTTGAGAGTCCAAAATAACATCATCAAATTTTTTAATTTTGACGGCATCAGTGAGGGTTTTTTGGTTCTTTCCCTGTATAAATTCAATTTCAGACAAATAAAATATATCAAAATCATGCCTCAATTTTGATGTAATTTTTCTTATGGCTCTGGCTTTTAATTCCAGACGCCCAAAATCCTTTGTAAAAACCGAAAATACCTGGTCTGACTCTGCCCTTTCATCTTTTTTAAAAACAAAGCCATTTGTCCTATATTTTAATGTCATTTTATTCCTCCGATTTTTTTGAAAAATTTTATTTCCTTTCTAATTTTTGCATGTTCAGCAGAATCCTGCGTGCCAAGCATTTTTTGATTAAGTTTTTTTATGCTCAACTTCAAGTCGGTCTTAGAAATATTGCTGCCAAGCACGGGCGAAAAAACTTCCTTCACAAGCTTTGCCCTCTCCACCGGGCTCAAATTAAGACCCACCTGCCTAGATGCCTGCCAAACCTTAGGATCTAATTTCATTTCATGCCTTAATTTTATTCTAGAAACTTCCGATTCCCCCTTAAATATTGACTGATCTTCATTTTTATCCTGTTTTATTTTTTTACTAAGTTCTTTGGCTTGATGCGTAGAGTGCGCGCCGAGTTTATCGTCTATAAAATCAGGTTTTTGCAAAACGGATGAATCCTGCACCGATGAAGATTCCGTAGAACCAAGTTTTTTATCAGCACGATTCATCGCCACAGAGCCAACAGCATTCTTTTCTGGCATAACGGCCGATCCTTTCGGCTTGATAATGCCAATGTTAGTCGTAACTGCTGTTTTTTTAAAACCGGACGCGCTTTGCGGAGCGTTTTTGGTTGATGTGTTGATGCCTTCTGTTTCTGGCGATATATTGCCGGTTGAAAAGCGCTTTGGCGTAGGTATTTTTATTTCCTGATGATTATCGTCTTCATGATTTTCCGACCTGGAAGGCATTTTTGATTCTAACGTGTCCTTGTCAGCAGAATCATCTGTTTTAAGTTTTGAAAGCCCTTCTGCAATATCTTTTTGCTCCTTTGCCTCATATTTCTGCTTGTATTCCTGTTTTTCTTCTTCTTTTTTATCGGTCTTGGAAGTTTTTATAAAATCTCCGCCCACAATACTTTGCCTCGCCGGTTTTGCAGTTACTTTTCTATTATAAAACTGGCCGCTGAACCAATCAGTATTTTCTTTTTGTCCAAATTTTGGCTTTTTAGCATCTATATTAAATACCTTTATAATAATCTTTTTAATAATCTTTATTGTTTCGGACAGAATAAAAAATAAAATAAAAATAATTACAACAACAATAATAAAGACAAAAAGCAAAAATAGCAAATTATCTGAATTTGCTAAATCAATATTTTTAAGTGCCGAAAAATCAATCATTATTTTTTAATAAAAATCCAATAAGTTTTCCCGTCTATTGTTATTTCTTTTTTAATATCGACATCTTCTGCCGGCTCTGAAATGACAAATTTTTTAGCGTTAATTTCTTTTTTTATTTTTTCCATGCTTTCTATGGGCAAAACAACACCAGTGCCAGCAAGCCCAACCATAACGTCGGCAGACAATCCCAGTTCTTTTCTTTCACTTCTAAAACCTCTGATAATTTCTCTGATTTTGCCTTCTTTTCTTAATTCTTCTGTTATATTTGTATCAAGCTCTATTTCTTTTTCAATTTCCTCGTCAAAAATAATTTCTTTTATATTGACCTCATCTTTTATCAAGCCCGTCAGCTGGTTATCGTTTCTAATTTTTGATTTCAAATTTTTAATTTTTAATGAAGCGAGCGGCTGCCTGACTTTTATTCCTTTGGCAATTCTTTCAGATAGCACCAAACTTACAATTTTTCTCACCTCATCCATTTTTTCTTCCAAGTCCTTATCAATTAATTTTTTATTTTGCTCCGGCCAATTTTCCAGGTGAATTGACTCTGCGTTCTCGCCTAGCTTTATTTTTTCATAAACAAATTCCGCTGTAAAAGGCAAAATAGAAGCAATTGCTTTTGAAAAGTTTAACAAAACAATTCTTAAAACCGCTTCTGCTTGTCGTTTGTCTAATCCATCTTCTTTAAACCTATCCCTGGATCTTCTAACATACCACAAAGATAAATCCTCAATAAAATCTTTTATGAACCGGCACGATTTTATGGTATTATATCCGTCCATTGTTTTTGTAATTTCTCCAATAAAATTATTCAGTTTGCTCAAAATCCATTTATCCAAAACATTTTCAGCTTTTTTAGGTTCGTTTTCGACCACACTTTTTGAAGCGTATGTCTGGTAAAATTCTGCCGCGTTGCACAAAGGATTTATTATTTTATTGTAAACATCCCTCACGTCTCTATCGTTAAAAAATAAATCCTCTGCCTGCATAACAGGATTTGACATCAAATAAAATCTTAGAGCATCTGCTCCATATTGTTCTAAAATAATCCAGGGGTCAGTATAATTTTGTTTTGATTTTGATAATTTTTCTCCTTTTTCGCTTAAAATAGTACCTGTGCAGACAACATTTTCAAAAGCAATATTATCAAACAGCAAAATAGATAAAACATGCATATAATAAAACCAGGTTCTTGTTTGGGCAATATATTCTGCAATATATTCGGCCGGAAGCCGTTTTTTAAATTGTTCTTTGTTTTCAAATGGATAATGCAATTCTGCAAAAGGCATGCTGGCTGATTCAACCCAGCAATCAATAACTTCAGGAGTTCTTTGCATTTCTTTTCCGCATTTTTGGCATTTTAATTTTATTTTATCTGCCTTGTCTTTGTGCAAATCAATTTCTCCAACTTTATCCGATTTGTAAACTTCGTCAAAATTAATCGCCTTTTCTTTCAATTCTTTTACAGAGCCGATGCACTCCAAATGTCCGCATTCGCATTTAAAAAATGGCAAAGGAGTTGCCCAGTATCTGTTTCTGGAAATATTCCAATCGGGCGCATCTTCCAAAATATTTAAAAATCTTCCGTGTTTTAAGTGTTCAGGATACCAATTTATTTTTTCATTAAGTTTTACAAATTTCTTTTTATCTTTTTGAATGTTTATAAACCAGGCGGAAAGTGCCCTGTAAAATAATTTTGAATCACATCTCCAGCAATGTGGATAACTGTGCTCATACATGTCAGCCCTCAGTAATAAATTTCTTTGTTTCAACTCATCTGCAATAAGTTCGTTCGACAATTGCGCTTTTTTCCCAGCAAATTTTGTAACAGTGTTTTCAAAATGGCCGGTTTGGTCAACGTCTACAATAACGGGTAAATCAAATTTTTTACCGGATTCAAAATCTATTTCTCCGTAAGCCGGATTTATTGTAACAATACCTGTGCCTTCGGTCATTTCCACATAATCTGTGGCAAAAGTCTGAAAAAGATGTTTTCTTTGCAAAACTTCCTTATTGTTTCTATAAAAATCATAAAGATGCTCATATTTTACTCCCTCAATTTTTTTGCCTTTGAATCTGTCTGTTATTTTATATTCTCCAAGTCCGTTCATTATTTGTTCAACTCTGCTTTCTGCAAGAATATAATATTCATCTTTATAAAAAATTTTAACGTAATCAGCCTTTTCATCTATGGCTAACCCCATGGTGCTCATTAAACTCCACGGAGTTGTCGTCCACGCCAAAAAGTAAGTATTTTTTTCATTGGCGAGCCTAAACTTAACCACCACAGACAGATCTTTTTCTGTTTCATAAGTATTATCCATTGCAACCTCGGCTTTTGAAACCGGGGTTTCGCAATGCGGGCAATACATCAAAACTTTTTTACCCTCATAAATTAAATTTTTATCCCACAATGTTTTCAAAGCCCACCAGACCGACTCCATATAAGTTGAATCCATTGTTTTGTACGAATTATCAAAATCAACAAACCTGCCGATTCTATCCACCATTTTTTTCCATTCCTTTGTGTAAGTTAAGACCTTTGACCGGCAGGTTTCATTAAATTTTTCTACGCCAATTTTTGTCTCAATATCTTTTTTGCCGGAAATTCCCAATTCTTTCTCAACAATATTTTCAATCGGCAAACCGTGGCAATCCCAGCCCCATCTGCGAGCCACAAAAAAATCCTGCATTGTTTTATATCTTGGAAACACATCTTTTGCCACCGAACCTAAAATATGCCCGTAATGCGGCAACCCAGTTGCAAACGGCGGACCATCATAAAAAACAAAACTGCGCTTGTTTTTTGTTTTTTCAAGCGTTTTCTCAAAAATCTTTTTTTCCTCCCAAAATTTAAGTATTTCCTCTTCTTTTTTCGGATAATTATACGCCATTATTTTTTGTTTAAAATTTTTACTATACCAAGGTTCGCATCTAATTCTATAAAGTCACCAGTTTTAATAATTGATGACGCGCCATGGGTGCCGACAATGCATGGAATCTTAAATTCTCTTGATATTACAGCGGCATGGGATGTTATCCCTCCTTCATCAGTAATAATTCCATTCGCTTTTTCTATTATTGGCACCATAACTGGAGACGTCATAGTTGTTACCAAAATTTCTCCTTTTTTAAAAAGCGCGCTGTCTTTAACAAATTGCTTTAAATCTTTTACATTTACTATTCTTGCGATTCCCTGAATCAACCCCTTATTAGCAACCGATCCTTTGATAGTTGATTCGCCCGCCACAGTGCTAACAAATCCAATTTGGCCCTTCAGCAATTTATTTTTTTGTATTAATCCATTTCCTCCAAAATGGTAATGAATTTTTTTGTTGAAATAATGAGCCAAAATGCATTTTTTTCTTTCGGCTATCTGAAAGGGCGTAAGTCTTATTCCTCTATCCAAAAATTTATAAATATCTTCAAATAAATAACATTTTATAAAATCCTCAAAACTAATTTCAAGTCGTCTTTGTAGTTCCTCTAATAAATTTAAGCACAAATATTCCGCCCCGCTCCAAATATGTTTTAACCTGTATCTGTCTAGTGCATTCTTTTGCAAAATTTTGGAATATTCTTTTAACTCCTTGTTTCCTAATTCTGAATAAATCTTTTTTTGTTTTTCGTTAATTTCTTTTAAATTAGTTTCTATTCTATCTTTTTCTTTTAAATAATCTTTATTGTGCTCCTCTTCGGCCCTATTTTTTAGAAACTCAATAACTTCTAAATTATCATATGTATTAAAAAATAAGGCAGGATATTTTCTGGCATGGCCTTCAAAATCCTTTTCCGATAATCTATTGTCTTTTATTAATTTTAAAAAATCTAAACGTTCGCTCATTGTAACGTCCATTTTGTCCGGACTGCTCAAAGATATAAAATAGTCATCGATCAGTTCGCCGTTTTTTAAATTTTTATTTAAAATATCCTTTATTTTAGTTGTCAGCCAAAATGTCCCAGCCGGGGTAGAAAGTTGAAAGTAAGAAAAAGTTTTGCTAAAAAATTCTTGGTAAGCAATAACTATTTTCTTTAATTCTTTATTTGATAATTTTGTTAAATCTCTTGTTCTAATTTTATCAGAAAATTTAAAAAATGCTTTTATGTGTTTATCGACGCACCTTACAATCATTCTGCTAAATTCTATGTTCAGGCTTTTTTTCCCGTTTTCTTCCAACTGTTGTATAGCGTCATTTTTCATGTAATGCTCAAAAACTCCGTCAATCAAAATACATAGATCGTCGTTGATCTTTGAGTCTATCGCCCTCCCGTTTTTATTTATGTCCAATAGCAATTGAGAGAGCATTGCTTCGGTAATCATTGCCGACTGCTTCTGCCCCCACATGAATTTATACTCTTCCATGTTTTTTTAATTTAATTCTCTAATTTCTCCTTTGTGGATTCTTTTTTCTAAAGGAAAGTCCTTAATTGTTTCTTTTAAAGAAAGTCCCATAACTTTTCCCTGCAACAAAAATAACGGACCTTCGTGGCTAATTATCAAAATATTTCCTTGCCCTGAGCCCGTCGAAGAGTTATTTTTGTATTTTTTATCTGTATCTTTTAAAAAACTCATCATTCTGTCTAAAATTTCTACATACGTTTCTCCTTTGCTTGGAGCTTTTTTAATTCTTTCTTCTTCCGATTTAAAATGTTTCCACATCGCTTCAAGTGATTTGTCATTAAAAATTCCGAAACCAACCTCCCTCAGCCGTTTATCTGTTTTCGGTTTTATTTTTAATATCTTGCCAACAATTTCTGCTGTTTCTTTGGTTCTCAACAATGGCGAACAAAAAATAAAATCGATGCTTTTCCCCGATGCCTTAAATTTTTCTGCTGACTCTTTAACCATTTCTTTTCCAAGTTTTGTCAGCGGGTTATGAAATTTTTCCGGCAAGCAAGAACAAATTGCTTTGACATTTGAAATTGCCTGGCCATGGCGCATTATATAATAATGATTTTTTAAAATCATGTATCGATACGAATATACTAATTTACTAATAATACTAATCAAATAAACTTCTTCCTTGTATCGGTGTCAATACGTATTATTCTGATTGGTTTCAGGTATCGATTCCGAAAATTTACCAAAAGTCCGAGCTGCTTCCCAGATGATTGCAAATACCTTTGTAGCTGATAAAAATCTTCTCTTCCCATCAATCTTTTAGCTTTAGCTTCGAGAATAATCTTATCGTCGACAAGAAAATCCACAAGATTACCATCGCCAATATTATACTCTCTGTTATAATTTATTTTCAATTCCTTTAATTTTTGTTCCAATAAATCACAATATTGTTTTTCCCTTGCAAATCTTCCATTCGAATTATGGACATCAAAGCAAATGCCGGTGAGAATATAAGATAATTCGGGATAAATTAGTTTATTCGTATAATTAGTATTCATTCGTATATTAGAATCGATACTCTACATCCTATCGGGTGTAGATATTCCCATTAATTCTAAAGTATTCTTCAAAACAATTTTTGTCGCTAAAATAAGAGACAGGCGGGCTTCGGTTAATTTTTTATCTTCTGAAATGACTTTGCAATTTTCATAAAATTTGTGAAATGATTCAGCTAATTCCAAAGCATATTGGGGAAATCGCTGCAACTGATAATCTTCTGCGGTGTCTTTAATAATTTCTGGAAACCTTATTAATTGTTTTATTAAATCTAATTCGCTCGGCTCTTTTAATAATTCTAAATTTTTTGGTTTTACACTTTTGATTTTTGATTTTGCAAAAATGCTGTTTATCCTCGCATAAGCATATTGAACTTTAAACACCGGATTTTTGTCTGATTTTTCCTTCGCCAAATCCATATCAAAATTAAAATGCGTGTTCAAAGACCTCTGCAAAAAGAAAAATCTCGCAATGTCCAAGCCGACTTCGTCAATCAATTCATCTATTGTTACATAAATGCCTGTTCTTTTTGACATTCTAACTTCTTTGCCATTTTCAAAAAGCCGAACCAGCTGCAAAACAATTGCATCAATATCTTCTTTTCTAAACCCCAAAGCGTGGCAGGCAGCTTTTAATCTTGCAACATAACCATAGTGGTCAGCTCCCAAAAATATTATCAATTTGCCAAAGCCCCTTTCAAATTTATTTTTTAAATAGGCAATATCTGAAGCAAAATATGTTTTTATGCCATCTGACCTAATTAAAACTCTATCCTTGTCATCTCCCAAGTCCTTTGACTTAAACCACAATGCCCCTTCGCTTTCATAAGTAAATCCCTTTTTTGTTAATTCATTTATTGCTTTGTCCACTTCGCCTTTTTCATATAAATTTTTTTCTGAAAACCATTTATCAAATTTAATTCCCATCTTTTTTACAGACGGCTTTATCGTTTTTTCTAAGATGATTTTTCCAGCTTCTTGGCCAACTTTTTCAGGGTCTCTTTCCTTAATTTTTTTTCTCAAATCATCAATATATTCTCCGTTGTAAACCGCTTCTGCGTCTCCGATTACAGAATGACCAAGTTTTTTGATTTGAGCGCCAATATCATTTATGTAATATTCCCTTGAGACCTTGTATCCTGCTTTTTCTAAAACATTTGCCAAAACATCTCCACCAAAACCGCCCCTTCCATTTCCCAAGGTTAAGGGTCCAGTGGGATTTGCCGAAATAAATTCAACATTAATTTTTTTATTCTTGCCAATTTCCAAATTCCCGAATTTATTTTTTTGTTTCAAAACGATTTGTAATTGTTTTTGCAAATATTTTTCTGAAAAATAAAAATTAACAAATCCATTTGCCACTTCTATTTTTGAAAATAAATTATTCTTGCCAATTTTTCTTTTTATTGAGTTGGCAACCTCAACCGGATTTTTATTTATTTTTGTTGCCAAAACCAAAGCCACGTTTGTTGAATAATCGCCATGGTTTTTGTCATCGGGAATTTCAACCGAAAAACTCGGCGCATCTTTGCCAACTGCTTTTTTAATTATTTTTTGTATTTTTTCTTTCATTGTATGGTGGTTCCTATAAATGGCTTATTGTTTAAAAAATCTTCGAGCCGGTCTAAATTTTTTCCATTAAGCATTACGACTTTTATTTTCAATCTTGCCGCCAGTTTTGATGCGCGCGGGTCAAACGGCATTGATAAACCAGGGGTCCATTTGTCGCCCACAATCCGTTCAAGCCCTTTCCAATCAATTTCTTTTAACGGCTTTGCATCGGGAAATTCACTGGGATTTTTGTCAAAAACATAATCAATGTTTGTTAAATTGACTATGGTTTTTACGCCATGATTTTTTGCAATTAAAACCGCGTCGTAATCGGTTGACCAGCCCGGCTTCCATCCCGCGCCCACAACCACATCTTTGTTTGTTTTTACTTTTTTATTTGGGTCGGTAATAATTTTGTCATAAGAATAATTTCCAAAAAGCTGCTTAATAATTTCCGCATTCAATTTTGTTATGGAAATTCCCATCCAATCCCTGTCATTTTCTTTTGCGCCAAATTCAAGCAATGCCTTTTGATAAATTCTGCAAATTTTTCCTCCGCCAACTAAAATAAAAAATCGCTTCTGTCCCAAATATTTCTGTAAAGAATGCTTAAAACTTTTCAAAAATCCTAAATCAATATCGCCCGGAGCGACCAGTGACCCACCCAAAGATATAATTATAGTTTCTTTTTTCTCCATATTTAAAAATTTTAGCATAAAATAACATAGAAATAAAGTTTTTACACATAAAAAAAGCCCCGACCAGACGAATTGATCGGGGAATAGCGCCATGACTCTTGAGACACGGCCTTAACTTCACCGCGAGATAAACTGTACGGCAACCTTCTTGTTGATGGGAATTTTCCCCTTTGCCTCGGAGACCCGAACTAGCACGGTGGTCATTTCCTTCTCGTCTAGGATTGGGGAAACATACACCACTTTGCCAGAGAAATGATCTCTGTTGCAGACAACCTCGGCATTCTCGCCGATCTTGAAGTCCAGAGCCGAGACATCCGTGGTCTTGAAAGCCACATCAACAACAGACAGGTCCAGAATCTCAGCCCAAATTGTCTGGCCCCGACCTGGTCCGGCGCTTTCTC
>JBEKVX010000020.1:0-14203 GCA_049513595.1 Candidatus Staskawiczbacteria bacterium
TTTATGAATATGTTTTGCCGTTGGAAAGCGAGAGAGCAATGAAAGCATACGGTCAAGGCAGCAGTGTCAATAAAATCCTTATTTTTAACCAAGAAGTAACTCCTGGCAGAATTACGATGATTATTGTAAAAGAAAAACTCGGTTTTTAATAAGGATGGCTTTAGACCCTTTTCGATAAAAGTATTGTATAATAAATAATGCCCCCGGCGAAGCCGGGGACAAGCTAGTTTTCAGGGTTTCTTATAGCCATTATATAAGAAACAAAACACCCCTTGTTTCGGGGTGTTTTGCTTCTAAAAATTGAAATTCTATTGCAATTTCAAAAAATTTGGTGTAAAATAAGAACTTGATTTATCGTTTATGGAAGAAATTTCATTAAAAGCGCAACAATTATTCAGCATAGGAAGTTTTAATGTAACAAACGGGCTTGTGCTGACTTTGGTTGTGTCTTTGATTCTAATAATTTTTTCTTTGTATTTTCGCAGTAAAATTAAAATGGTGCCCGGAAAATTGCAGGGAGCCGTTGAAATGGGGACAGAAATGCTTTTGGGCTTAATGGATTCAACTTTGGGTGGCATGGAGGCGGCGGAAAAATATTTTCCGTTGATTGCGACAATTTTTATTTTTATTTTATGCTCAAATCTTTTAGGAATTTTTCCTGGCGTGGGTTCATTGACTTTCAACGCAACCGCTGGTCAAATTCCGCTTTTTCGTTCTCCGGCAGCTGACTTAAATTTTACTTTGGCGTTTGCGGTAATTTCCGTGATAGTTACAAATATTATCGGAATGGCGTCGGTTGGTATCTTCAAGCATTTGGGAAAATATTTCAATTTTAAAGGCCCGATCGATTTTTTTATAGGAATTTTGGAATTAATTTCCGAATTGGCAAAAATTATTTCTTTGTCTTTCCGATTATTCGGAAATGTTTTTGCCGGCGAGGTTTTGATGATAATTATTTCTTTTTTAGCGGCATATATTATTCCTTTGCCATTTTTATTTCTGGAATTATTCGTCGGCATGATACAGGCATTTATTTTTGCAATGATTACATTGGTTTCAATTTCACTGCATACATCGGTTCATGAAGAAGGACATTAATTATTAAAATAAAGGTCAAAAATATTAAAAAATTATTTTTTACTTTTTAAACATTTGGGCTCTTGGCCAATCTTTAGAAAATAAAAGATAAAAATTCGTATGACAGATATAGATTCAATTCGATTATGGGCGACAGTCGTCGCAATTGGTATGGGAACAATATTCCCGGCAATTTCAATCGGCTGGATTGGCTCTTCGGCGGTAAAGTCAATCGGCAGAAATCCCGAGGCCTCGTCAAAAGTGCAGACAATGGCAATTTTAGCAATTGCTTTTGCCGAAGCAGTCGCAATTTATGCTTTGGTTATTGCTTTGATTGTAAAATTCGTTGCTTAGTTTGAAGTTTGAAAGTTGTCCCGCTTAGCGGGACAACATTTAAACTTTAAAATATGAATGCATTATTAGACCAATTGGGAATTGACTGGAAATTGCTTTTAAGCCAGGCAGTCAACTTTTTTATACTTTTGTTGGTGCTTACGTTTTTTGTTTATAAGCCCCTGATAAAAATTATAAAAAAGAGAAATGCAAAAATAAAAGAAGGTTTGGACAAAGCAGAAGAAGCGGACATTCGGCTCAAACAAATTGACGAAATCGGCAAAGAGAAAATAAAAGAAGCCGAGCAACAAGGGATAAATATGATAAAAGACACAGAAAAGCAGGCGAAGGTTTTAGAACGCGAATTGCAAAAGAAAAACGAAGAAAACAAGGCACAGCTTCAAAAAGAAACGCAGGAACAATTGAAAAAGCAATTGGAAGAAAACAAAAAAGTTGTTTTGGCGCAGGCCGCCGACTTGGTAAAAAAGACAATTATAAAAACAATTGAATTAAAGCCAGGAGATATAGATGAAGCATTAATAAAGAAAGCAGTTAAAGAGGTAGAATCAGCAAATTAAAATTTTGTAAGAAAAAAGCCCCCACACGAATGTACGAGGACTTGCAATTCCGATTCGACAAGAATGGAATGCCTATTGGCGAACTACCCAACGCACGTGGCGCTGTGCGACTTCAGCCAAGCCGCTGCCTTCTGGGCGTTGCCGTGAGACATGTAATATCCACGGCAGGGCGTGCGGTTCTGCCCGGTCAAGCCGTCGACCACCGCGTCTGGAGCGATGTTCTGCAGGTTGAGCCAGGTTTCGAAATCGGTCAACATTTGACCATCAGTCGACTCAACCCCAACGCAAACCACGGATGTCAAAGAGAATCGCATAGTGTTGTCTCCCAAACGAGGATTACGAGAAGCGGGGTGTACTACAAATATATTATCATATTAAAAATACAATGTCAAGAGTAAATAAAACAAAATTGTATGCAACGGCACTGGCGGAAATATTGAGTGGACCTGCCTTCGCCAAGGCTTCGGCGGGCGAAGAAAAAAAGATTATAGATAATTTTGTGAAAATTTTGGTTTCTGCCGGATTGGAGAAAAAATCAAAAGAGATTTTGGATTTAGCAGAGAAATATCTTTTGGCAAAGCAAGGGAAAAATAAAATTACTTTTGAAATTGCGAGACGCATAACTGCCGAAAATCGCGCCCTTTTGAAACAATTTGTTAAAGAAGGAGATGTTGTTAAAGAAAAAGTAAATCACGAATTAATTGCCGGTGTCAAAATTATTATAAATAACGAAAAACAATTTGATAATTCAATGTTAAGTAAATTAAATAATATTTTATGAGCCAAGAAATTATAGAAAAAATTAAGCAAGCAATTGAAGGCTTTAAGGACGATACAAAATGGGAGGAGATTGGAAAAGTGGTGGAAGTTGGAGATGGAATTTTAAAAATTTCAGGGCTTTTGAATGTGCAGGCGCAGGAGGTTTTGAGCGTGGAAGCCAGTGATAAAAAAATCCGCGCAGTGGCGCTAAACCTTGAGGAAGATTCTGTTGGCGCGTTGGTTTTGGGTGATTTTCAGGAAATAAAATCCGGCGATACTGTAAAAAGAACAAAACAAATTTTGTCTTTGCAAGTTGGCGAGCAATTGTTGGGCAGAGTTGTTGACCCATTGGGAAATCCAATTGACGGCAAAGGGCCAGTTTTCTCTGAAAAAGATAAAAAAGAATTTAATTTTTTGGAAGCTAACGCGCCAAATGTTATTGAAAGAGAGCCGGTAAATTTTCCTTTGCATACGGGTATTAAAGCAATTGACTCTATGATTCCGATTGGCAGGGGGCAGAGAGAATTGATTATTGGCGACAGGCAAACAGGAAAAACAGCAGTTGCTTTGGACATGATAATTAACCAAATTCAGGACAATCCAAAAAATCCTCCGGTTTGCATTTATGTGGCGGTTGGACAAAAAGAAAGTAAGGTTGCAAAAATTGTTGAAACATTAAAAAATTATAACGCGATGGATTATACCATTGTTGTTTCAGCTTCAGCTTCCAGCCCGGCTGCATTTTGGTATTTGGCGCCGTTTACCGGAGCCGCCATTGGAGAATATTTTCGCGACAAAGGAAAAGATAGCGTTGTGGTTTACGACGACTTGTCAAAACATGCCTGGGCATATAGACAAATTTCTTTGCTTTTGCGCAGACCGCCGGGAAGAGAAGCATATCCTGGCGACGTGTTTTATTTGCACTCGCGACTTTTGGAGCGCGCGGCAAAACTTTCAAAAGAAAAAGGCGGAGGCAGTTTAACTGCTTTGCCAATTATTGAAACCCAACTTGGCGATGTGACGGCTTACATTCCAACAAACGTAATTTCAATTACCGACGGACAAATTTATTTGGAAAGTGATTTATTTTTTCAGGGAATGAGGCCGGCGGTAAACGTTGGCTTGTCGGTTTCCAGAGTGGGAAGTTCTGCGCAAACCAAAGCCATGAAAAAAGTTGCCGGAAAACTGCGACTTGAACTTGCGCAATTTCGCGAATTGCAAACATTCGTCCAGTTTGCCAGCGACGTTGACGAAGCCACAAAAGCCAGAATAAACAAAGGCAGAATAGTCACAGAAATTTTAAAACAGTCCGACTTAGCTCCAATAAGTTTTGAAAAACAAGTTTTAGTTTTGTACGCCGCCCTAAACGATTACTTCGCCAAATTCAAACCCGAAGAAATGCAACAGATAGAAAAAAAATATTTGGAATATTTTGAAAATTTGCACAAAAATTTAGTTGAAAAAATAAAAACCGAGCGCGCCATTTCAGACGAGCTGGAAGCAGAGATAAAAAAAGTTATAAGTTCATTTATAGAAAGCCAGAAATAAAAAAAGACCCAACGTTCGCAACCGAAGTTGCAATCGTGGGTCATATTGGCGGAGAGAGTTAAGCCGACTGCTTCGGCAGTTCCTTTATCGCGCCGATTATATCGCGGATCGCCTGATACAACAAGCTTTCATTCAGTAGGCTTCTCGAAATTCCGATTTCGAGTCCCAGCCTGAGCGACTCGAGTATTAGCAGCGCGGTTGTGCGATCGTTTTGTCGTAACTTGTCGAGGGCGATGTCACACAAGGTAGACCCTGGGTTATAGGCTCTGATCCTCACGTTGAGTTCGCGAAACAAACGTACGATTCGTCTCATAAACGTCTCCTTGCTGTTTGTTGCAGTTGCCTGGAGGTTGACGATGGGATGTACTAAAAATATATTATCAAATAAAAATTATATTGTCAAGCATAAATGGAATCACCGCAGAATATCAAAAAACGACTGAAGTCAGTCAATAATATCGGACAAATTACCAAAGCAATGGAGCTGGTTTCGGCTACGAAGATGCGAAAGTCCCAGCAGATTGCTTTGGATTCTCGGCCTTATGCTTTTGCGGCTTTGGATTTTTTGGCAACGGTCTCAAATTTGGAAAATCAAAAATTGCCGGCATTATTTGAAACAAGAAAAAATATAAAAAAAGTTTTGTTTGTTTTAGTAACTTCAGATAAGGGTTTGGCTGGAGCGTTTAACAGTTCCATTTTTAGAAAGTTTGAATTGCACATGAAAGAAGACACCAGACACGAAGGAGAAGAAAAGTTATTTGTCGCGGTTGGAGAAAAATCAAATGCTTATTTAACAAAGAAAAATTTTAAAGTTTTAAAAAAGTTTACAAATGTGGGCGACTACACAACCACCGAGCAAGTAAAGCCATTGTCGGACTTTTTGGTGAAAGGATATTTAAATAAGGATTTTGACAGGGTAATTGTTATTTCAACGCATTTTAGAAGCGCACTAAAACAAGAACCGCACGTGCGCAGAATTTTACCAATTGATTTTGACCATATTGCCGACACAATCAGGGAAATTATTCCCGAGCGTGGAAAATTTGCCGATTTAATAAAAGAGCACCACATTTCATTTGTTCCGGAGTTAAACAAAATGAAGGACTACACCATTGAACCAAAGCCAGAAAAAGTTTTAGAAAAATTGGCAGAACATTTATTTTTCATGCAAATTTACCACTTAATTTTGGAAGCTAATGCCAGTGAACATTCGGCGCGCCGCCTGGCAATGAAAACAGCCAGCGACAACGCAAGCGATTTGGGCCAAGCATTAAATTTACAATATAATAAATCGCGTCAGTCCAGAATTACAACAGAAATAAGCGAAATCTCGGCAGGAGCTGAGGCATTAAATTAGTAAATAAAAATATTATGCAAAAAGGAAAAATTATACAAATTATTGGGCCGGTGGTGGACGTGGAATTTCCAGAAGAATCAAAACTTCCGGCAATTTATAATGCGCTAAAAGTGAAAGGTCCAAATGGCGAAGTGGTTCTTGAAGTTGTAAAACATTTGGATGCAACAAAAGTGAAAGCAATTTCTTTGCAGTCAACCGATGGTTTGCAAAGAGGAACAGAAGCCGAAGACACTGGCGAGCAAATTACGGTTCCTGTTGGGCCCGAAGTTTTGGGAAATATTTTTAATGTTGTGGGAGAAAGTTTAGAGAAAGATAAAAATTTAAAAATTAAAAAACGCTGGCCAATTCACCGTGCTTCACCGGCTTTTACGGAGCAGGCAACCAAAACAGAAGTTTTTGAAACCGGAATTAAAGTTGTGGATTTGATTGCGCCGTTTATCAAAGGAGGAAAAGTTGGATTGTTTGGCGGAGCCGGAGTTGGAAAAACAGTTTTCTTACAGGAACTTATTAGAAATGTGGCAGAAGAAAGCGGGGGCGTTTCGGTTTTTGCCGGAGTTGGAGAAAGAACCAGAGAAGGAAACGATTTGTATAGAGATATGAAGGAATCGGGAGTCATTTCAAAAACCGCTTTGGTTTTTGGCCAAATGAATGAGGTGCCTGGCGCCCGCGCGCGAGTTGCATTGTCGGCTTTAACAATGGCAGAATATTTTCGCGATGAAGAAAAGAAAGAAGTTCTTTTATTCATTGATAATATTTTCAGGTTTTCGCAGGCGGGCTCGGAGGTCTCAACTTTGCTTGGAAGAATGCCAAGCGCTGTTGGTTATCAGCCAACCCTGGCAAGTGAAATGGCGGAACTTCAAGAAAGGATTACCTCAACAAAAAATGGCGCCATAACTTCAGTGCAGGCAATTTATGTGCCTGCCGACGACATTACCGACCCGGCGCCGGCAACAACATTTGCGCACCTGGATTCAACGATTGTTTTAAGTCGCGCGTTAACAGAAATTGGAATTTATCCTGCGGTTGACCCGTTGGCGTCGAACTCAACTGCTTTGGACCCAAAAATTGTTGGCGAAAAACATTATCAGGTTGCGCGCGATGTTCAAAAAACTTTACAAAAATACAGGGATTTGCAGGACATTATTGCAATTTTGGGAATGGAAGAATTATCTGAAGAAGATAAAAAAATAGTTACCCGCGCAAGAAAAATTCAAAGATTTTTTTCGCAGCCGTTTTTCGTTGCAGAAAACTTTACCGGAACCGCTGGCAAATATGTAAAACTTGAAGACACCATACGCGGCTTCGCAGAAATTTTGGAAGGGAAATACGACGACATCCCCGAAGAAAATTTTTACATGAAAGGCGGAATAGAAGAAATAGCAAAATAATTATTGTTTGTGTCATTCCCGCGCAGGCGGGAATCCAGAGTGCGTAGGTTGTCGTACGACAACCTGAAAGAATTTTGAAAAATAGCAATAAAAAAGCCCCGTAAATCGCTTTTGGGCGATAGGGGCAAGTATTTGTAGGCATGCGCTTTGGTGCTACATTATAGGGGTTTGCGTCCTTCGTAGCGTCTTCTTTCGTCATCGGACATGCCTTTGGTTTTTCTGTGATGAGTGCACACTGAACAGGTGCATCCTAGACTGTGGCCCATGCGCAGACGGTCTCCTTGAAATTCAAGAGTGTGTTCTCTCGAGTCAGAACATTCAGAACAACTGCAGCCGAATGGGTGTTTTTCACCCCAGAATGACATAATGAGACTCCTTATTGTTAGGGTGCAAAATTTACAACAGCGATACAATTAAGTATAATTATTAATAAATATTTGTCAAATGAAATTATCTGTTTACTCATTAAAAAATATTTTGTTTCAGGGCGAGGCCCGGCTTTTGAATTGCAAGACCGTGATGGGCGAGATTACAATTTTGGATAACCACGAAACATTGATTACGGTTTTGTCGGCTGGAGTTGTAAAAGTTGTAGATGAAAAAGGAAAAGAGAATTTTTTTGAAATAAATTCCGGATTTTTGGAAGTAAAACCGGGCAACGAAGTGCGTTGCATTGTAGAACAATAAATTTAGATGTAAAATACACTAATATTATTATTAGTGTATTTTTTTATGGAAGAACAACAACCGCAATCAAAAAAATATTCCGTATCAACAATTATTATAACTTCTGTAGCTGTGATAATTATTTTTATCTTGGCTTTTTTGTTTTATTATTATTCTACGATGCCTGCCCCTGTTGCGCCGCAAGAATCAGCGCCGGTTACGACTTCGCAACAACAACCGCCGGCTCCGCAAATTATTCCAACTAATATTATAACTTTTGCGCCGCCGGCAACCCTGCCAACCGTCCAGAAAAATGGAAAATGTTTTGCCAGTTCAATCGCAGAACCTTATAGGCAGGATGCTTTCAGGTGTATGATTGGAAATTTAATTTATGACCCATGTTTTAGTATAGCGCAAAAAGGTTTTGTGTATTGCCAGGTGAATGTAGATGAATCAACCGGTTTTCTAATGAAACTTACGCAGGCATTGCCAAAAGTATCTGTGCCGGCAGTTATGCAAGATAATTGGGCGTGGTTTTTGCAACTCAAAGACGGAACTTATTGCTCTCCGTTTACAGGCACAAGACCTTTTTACGGCTCAGGTCCTAATGCGCAAGTTGCTTATTACGGGTGTAATTCAAATAATAAAGACGAGCAAGTTGTTTTGCTTGGCGATTTAACAAAAGGAGATGTTTGGACTGCACAAGAAGCAATTCTCACAAAAACTGGAACTGCTTGGACAATACAATCAACGCAACGGGTTGATATAGATACCGTCTGGCAGTAATTGGGTGTTAGATTTCGGGTTTTAGATATTAGCACAACATTCCAACATTCTTGAGAATGTTGGAATGTTGTTTATTATGAATTACAAAAAAAATATTAAAAAACTATATAGAGAACTTAAAAGGAAATATGGGGAGCCGAATGGTCAATGGAAACTTTGGTGCAAAAGGCCTAAGACAGAAAAAGAAAGAGAAGAGGTAATAATCGGGGCAATTTTGACGCAGAGAACAAACTGGAATAATGTGGAATTAGCCATAAATAATTTAAAAAGCGCCAAAATAAATTCGCTAAAGGATATTTATCAATTAGGGCAAAAAAAGTTGGCGCCCCTAATTAAGCCGTCGGGATTTTATAAAACCAAGGCGCAATATCTGCTCAATTTAACAAAGTTTGTCATCCAAAATGGCGGCCTTGAGAGAATGAAAAAAGACGAGCTAAAAGGACTGAGAGAAAAATTTTTGAAATTAAAAGGTATTGGGCCAGAAACAGCAGATAGTATTTTGCTTTACGCGCTAGACAAGCCAATTTTTGTAATAGACGAATATACCAGAAGGTTGGTCAGGGCAAATAATTTGGCAGATAAGACAGATTATCATTTCTTACAAAAATTATTTGAAGAAAATTTAAGAAAGGACTATCGATTATACCAAGACCTCCATGCCTTAATTGTTATAAACGCTAAAAATTCCAAAAAATTTTAAAAATGAAAATATATTCAGAAATATTTTTACTGATAATCGCGGTTGTCATTCTTGGATATTTATTTTTTCATTCAGCAAATATTTTATTGTCGCCGAGCACTCCTCAAAGTTTAGGCAACCAAGTTTGTTTCGGACAGAATTGTTTTTCTGTTGAACTTGCAAAAACAGAAGCAGAAAAAGAAAAAGGATTAATGTACCGAACGCAATTAGATAAAGACAAAGGAATGCTTTTTATTTTTAACACAGAAGGAGTTTATCCTTTTTGGATGAAAAATACTTTAATTCCTTTAGATATGATTTGGATTGGCAGCAACAACAAAGTTGTTTTTATAGCGCAAAATGTCCAGCCATGCAAAACATTTATTTGTCCTGTAATTAATCCAAAAGTAAAAGCAAAGTATGTTTTGGAAATTAACGCCGGCGTTTCAGAGGAGACGGGTATAAAAACAGGCGACATCGCAGAATTAAAATTAAAATAGTATAAATTTTAGGGCTTGACCGCCATTTTATGCTATAATAATAAAAAAGGTCGTTTTAAAAAACAGATCTAATAAAGAACTATGAAATTAAACATTGTAGATATCATAGCCATTGTATTGCTGGTCATCGGAGGACTAAATTGGGGACTGATAGGTTTAATGAACCTTGATGTTGTCGCCGCAGTTTTGGGTGCAGCATCATTGTTGTCGCGCATTGTGTATATATTGGTGGGATTGTCAGCCATTTATTTAGCAGTTGTTTCAGTAAAACTGGAAAGAAAGTAAATTGTTTTTCAAAAAAATCCCGCATTATGGGATTTTTTTGTTGCAAAAAGTTTTTAGTAATTATATTATAAAATAATATATTAAATTTTATTAGCCACCGATGGCATACAAAAAAAGAAAATATGATTTTTTAATTTTCGGTGCTGGCGGGATGCAGGGAAAAATAGTTATCAAGGATTTGCTTGAAAAAGGATACAAGATTTTTATTTCCGATATTTATCAGCACCACATTGACGAATTAAAACAAAAATTTTCTATAGCCGATTGCCAGATACTGGATTTGAGAGATACAAAAGAAATCGTCGCTTTAATTAAAAAAGTAAAGCCGTTTTTAGTAATTAATTGCGCTGAGGGGGACTGGAATTTAAGCGTTTATCGTGCATGCCTTAAAAATAAAGTTCACATTATTGACCTCGGCTCAGATGACGGGGTTATGACTAAAAAGCAACTGGACATGGACTCGGCTTTCAGAAAACAAAAACTTACTGCAATTACCGGTTGCGGATCCACCCCTGGCATAAATAATATAATGTTGGATTATGCCGTTGGTCTCTTGGATTCTGTGCACACAGTTGAAGCGGGATTTGCATGGAATTCAAATATAAAAGAATTTGTGGTGCCTTTTTCCATTCCAAGCATCGTAGAAGAGTTTACCGAGCCGGCTTCTTTGATGAAAAATAATAGGTGGTTAAAAAAAATTCCTTTAGAAACCATAAAAGGCAAACGCTATCAGGAGGTTGGCAGAAACAAATGTTTTTTAGTAAGGCATCCTGAACCATACACTTTTTATTTTTATTATAAAAATAAAGGATTAAAAAATATAAAATTTTATGCTGGTTTTCCGACGCATTCTTTTTCTACAATTTATAATTTTATAACTTTGGGATTGGCATCAAAAGAAAAAATTAAAATAAACGGATATGAAATTGTGCCTCTGGAATTTCTGACAGAAATATTGAGAAAATCAGAATTGCCGGATGGCTATAAAGAAAATGAAGTGTTGTGGGTTGAGGCAATCGGAAAAAAAGACAACAAAAGAAAAGAAATATTTATGGAATGCATCGCCAATACTTTGCCAGGGTGGGAAGATGCGGGCTGCAACATTGATACTGGCATTCCAACTTCAATAATTGCCCAGATGATAATAAAAGGGCAGATTAAGGCGTGGGGTTCTTTTGCTCCAGAAGCAGTTGTTCCCAAGGAAGAATTTTTTAAAGCGCTTAAAGAAAAAGACATGGATATTTATATGAATGGGAGATTGATAAATTAATTTTTCTAATAAAAAAACAGCCCGCCGAAGCGGGCTGTTTTTAAAATTCAGAAGAATTATCTGCTGAAATTTCTTGGAGGCCTTTTCTTTTGCCAGCATTCGCGGCAATAAATTGGCCTGTCAGGAGCTGGTTCAAAAGGAAGTTCTGTGATTTCTACTCCGCATTCGGAGCATTTCCAGTTTCCTTTAATCATCTCACGAGGAGCAAAGCCCCTGTTTTGATTTCTGTCGAACATTTTTTTGCTTTATTTAAAATAAATAAAACGACCTTTTAATTCTAATTAGTCGCTTTACTTATTACTAAGATATCTCGACTTATTAGTTAATTCTATTGTACTCCTTTTATTTGTTCGTGTCAAGGTCTTTTAATTTTGCTTCTAAAATGTAATATTAAAAGTAAATATAAATAAATAAATTAAACAAAATATAAGATGAAAAAAGAAATTTGGATTTTAATAATACTAACGATAATAATTGTTCTTTTGATTGCAGTTTTGTCGTGGCCGGCAAATAAAAATAACCAGCAGACAACAACAAAAAATAACCAGTTGCCGCAGCAAAAAGTTGAGGGCATACAAATAAATTTTCCCAAAGCCAACCAGGAAATTTCTTCGCCATTAAAAATTTCTGGCTCGGTGAATAATGGCGGCTGGTCTGGTTTTGAAGGGCAAGTTGGCACAGTGCAATTGTTGGATGATAAAGGGAATAAAATAACTTCAGGCGTTTTGAAAGCCATAACTGACTGGACTAAGTCGCCGGTGCAATTTGAATCAACTTTAAATTTTCAGACAAAAATTAAGGGATCAGCTACTCTTTTATTCAGCAACGAAAATCCGAGCGGCATGCCAGAAAAAGACAAAAATTTTGGCTTGCCGATTATAATTAAATGAGTATCAACTTTAAAATATTAAAAAAATCAAAAATTAGCAGAGCTCGCTTGGGATTTTTAGAAACGGAGCACGGAGTAGTTGAAACTCCGTGTTTGGTTCCTTGCGCAACGCAGGCGGTTATAAAAACTTTAGATAGTAAAGAGGTTGACCAAACAAAATCGCAAATTTTGATTGCTAATACTTTTTGGCTACATCTAAAACCAGGAGAAAAAATTGTAGAAAAAGCTGGGAAATTGCATAAATTTATGAACTGGAAAAAACCATTGATGACCGACTCTGGCGGATTTCAGGTTTTTTCTCTGGGATTTGGAAGGGATTTCGGTGTCACAAAATTTTTAGGCAGAGGAATGGAAACTAAAAAAATAATTACCGAAGCTAATCAGCCGCAGCAATTGAAAATCAATAATGACGGAATTGTTTTTCGCTCGCCCACAAATGGCGACGAGTTGTTTTTGGGACCGAAAGAATCAATAAAGATACAGGAAAAATTGGGGGCTGATATTATTTTTGCCTTTGACGAATGCACGCCGCCGTTGGCCGATTATGAATATGTAAAAAAATCTTTGGAAAGAACTCACAAATGGGCAAAAATTTCCTTGAAAACCAAAAAAACAAAACAAGCAATTTTCGGGATAATTCAAGGTTCGGAATTTAAGGATTTACGACTTGAAAGCGCAAAATTTATAGATTTTTTGGATTTTGACGGATTTGGAATTGGCGGCGACCTTTGGCGCGACAAAGGGGGAACAAACAGGGTTTTGGACTGGGCTATTCCAGAACTTAATGAAAAAAAGCCGAGGCATATGCTGGGTGTTGGATATTTGGAAAATATAGAAGATATTATAAAAGCAGGAATTGATTTGTTTGATTGCACGGTTCCAACTCATTACGCCAGGCGTGGAATTGCGTTTACATCCGAGGGCCGGCTGGATTTAACCAAAACAAAATTTTTGAAAAAAAATGAAAAACTGGATAAAAATTGCGTTTGTAATGTTTGCTTGAATTATAAAAAGGACTACATTTGCCATTTGTTGAAAGCAGGGGAGACAACTGGAATGAAACTTTTAACTTTCCACAATCTCTGGTATTTTAATACTTTTATTGAAGAAATCCGAACCAAAATAAAAAAAGGCGAAATTTAAATATGGCAGAAGAATATATCGATATTGTAAACGGGAAGGATGAAGTTGTTGGGAAAGATTTAAAATCCAGTAAAAAGATAAAAAATTTTATCTCGCGTACGGCTTCGGTTCTTATTTGCAACAGCAGGGGACAGTTTTTAACTTGCAAAAGAGGTCCGCACAAAAAGAACGACCCAAATGTTTATGATGTTTCTGCTTACGGTTATGTTATGGCGGGGGAAAACTGTGAGCAGGCTGCAAAACGCGAGATGTTAGAAGAGGTTGGAATTGATTGTGGTCTGACATTTTTGGATAAGTATTATCATGAAATTGATAACAACGGAGAAAAAACGGCGAAGGTTTTTTGTTATATATTTCTGGGCAGAAGTGACCAAGAGCCGAAACTCAATCACGAATTAGTCGGATTTAAAAGGTTGACTTTAAAAGAACTAGAAAAAGAATTTATAAATAAACCAACAGATTACTGCGATGGATTTAAAGAAGATATTGCAACAGTTCGGGACAAGCTTTTTAAAATTTAAAAGTTATCCACAGGCGTGCCTATTGACGCCCTTCTTTGTTAGTAATAAAATGCAATAAGGAATTAGTATCAATAAATGACGCGCGCTGGCAGGCAAATATTTATAGGGACAAAATATATTGCCTGCCAGCGCGCAAAAATCAATGGTATCTGTAAAAAAAGAAAGAATGACCTCGCAGAAAAGTTTTATTTTCGGATATTTGAAAAGCGTCAAGACACATCCGTCGGCAGAAGTGGTTTATAAAGAAGTAAAGAAAAAATTGCCGAACATAAGCCAGGGAACTGTCTATAGGGTTTTAAATAATTTTAAAGAAAAGGGCGATATTCAGGCAATTGACACAAAAGACACAGTTCACTTTGACGCTGATATTTCAGACCACGCGCATTTTATTTGCGAAAAGTGCGGAAATGTTTATGACGTTTAT
>JBEKVX010000021.1:0-14130 GCA_049513595.1 Candidatus Staskawiczbacteria bacterium
GGGTTCGGCAATGAAAACGGTTTTGCTGTTAGTTGATCGCGATGCTTTTTGGCACCAACAGCTTCGAGTAGCGCTTCAAGATCATCCGTTTGAGATACTGGGCGCCCGCGATGCCACAGAAGCTCGCCGGATTCTTGTCAGCCGGCCCGACACAGATGTCGTGGTCCTTGATGATTGCATTTCCGGCGCAGAGCTGGATGCCCTGGAGTTGGTTGTAGAAATCAGAAGGGGATTCCAGGGGCGGATGATCGCCTGCTGCACCGACTGCAACAATGGTGCAGCTCTCATGGGGGCAGGATGCGACGAGCACGTTTATAAGTCGAAGCTCGCCGAGCATTTGCTGGAACGCCAGCGCGCCAAGATAGCTGTTTGATTTGAGGGGGCATCAAAGGTTTTTTCTTTGATAGCTCGGCTCCACTTCGGTGGAGCTTTTTTTTCCAAAAAAAGAGCCTCGGACAACTTTGCAGTCATCCAAGGACCTGGATTTTTTTGTCGCTCGCGTTGTGAGCGAATTACTCTGTGCCCGGAGGCGGAAGATGTAAATCCCACGGCTTGAAATAGGTGCCGGCTTTGCCTTCTTCTACGTCGCCGAGCCGGAAGGGTTCGTAGAATCCGCCCTCGCCGTCGATCTTGGTCTTGCTGGCAACTTCCATGACAGCGTCTTCCTGACTCGGAGGTCCGATCCAAACGTATCCGATGCCGCAGTTGAAACTTGTTGCAACGCCTTCCTTGGGCATGCCGACTTCCAGCATGAAGAGGAACAGCGGCGGCCACATTTCTTCGGGCGGCCATTTTTCGATGTTGTAGTGGTACCGTCCGTCGGAGGCGAATTTGCCGACGCCGTCGCCGGTCATTGGTAAAAACGCATGCACGTCGATGCCGGCATTGAGCAATGCGTGAACTAGGCCGATGTAGGAGCGTGTCGGGATGAGCGCTTCCTGGCCGACCGTCCAGCCGTTGAGCTTGCGGAGGAATGCATCGCCATGCGGGCTGAACGGAGGAGAGGTCAGTCGGTGGGTTATAGGCGAAATGCCATTTGCGTGAAGTCCAGACGACCGAAATCCGATGATGCTGTCGCGCGGTCGGACTCTTTCGCCGCTAACGAAATGTTCGGCTATGCCTTGGACATTGACGCTCATCGACGGCGCGTACTTGACTGGCGGCCTGGACTTCGGCATGAGCGACGGATATGTGGGCGACTCGCCTTGAATCAGCGAGCACCTCGCCGTGAACAAGGCCTTTTCGAAACTGGCTGCTAGCGCCATGGCCTGCGGGCTGGCGAAAAACTCGGAGTTTCCACAGGACACCTCGTCGGTAACGAACACCGGATCGCCGCCATGGGAAGCGTTATCGTTGGCGCCTGCCAAAAACATGTCGATTCCGAGCCCACCGAAGTGATACTGGCAGGTTGGGTCGGGCAAACCGAGAAAGTTCAACAGCATGGCGATCCATGCTCTGGTTCCGACGCCTTCCATGGTCGTGACCCATACGGTCTGACGATTGTTATAGTGGCTGAAGACGCCGCCGTGTCCGTTGACCGTTGGAAGCACTTGAAGAATGTTGCCGCTGCCGTGGCGAGCGCAGAGGTGCGCTGTCCTTTGCGCAACCTTTTGCATTGCTTCCTTGAATCCTTTCATGAGAAAGTAATCCACGCCAGCCTTGGCATTTTCATCCTTCACTCGCGTGTGAGTTAGCATCGCAGTTTCTCCTGAACAGTTTTCTGCCTGAAAAAATCCGAAACGAAATCGGAAACAAATTTTTCAGGTGCTAAGCAAAGTTTAGTTAATTTATAAATAAAAGTCAATTGACACACGATTATTTTACTGATAATTTAAATTAACTCGGTTTTACTAATTAAGTTCGGTGAGCTCGTTGCTCATTGATAAAACAAAACATCTGGCAGCTATTGGGGAAATGGCTATGTCAAAACTTTTTGATTGTCGGGTTCCCGGGTGCGATGGCGCTGTGGACGCCAACAACCTTTGCTTTTTGCAGATAGGCGGATTCAATATGACCACATTAAGGTTTGCCTGCGGAACGTGTAACCGTCTGCATGTGTATCCCGAGGGAGACACGGTCTCTACTAAGGACGGCAAGCCGATTTTCCGTGGCCCAGATGGTAAACCCATAGTTAGAGAGGCGTAGAGCCCTACGTATTCGTTCGTGGGGCTTTTTTTCTGTGGAGAAGTCCTGTTGTGCGACAAAGTGCTAATAGGTGGGGTGTGGATAAATAGTGGAGAAGTAAACTCATTTACGAACAAATCAGGACTTTGGCGCAAAGTGTTGACTAGGTGCCATAAAAAGGGCTATAAATAAGATGAAGTGGGAAGATGTGGATAAGTGTGGGAGAACTCAAGATATCTGTGGATAACTTTTAATCACAAAAACATGCTTATTGGTCAATATGAACACACAATTGATAATAAAAAGCGTTTGGCTCTGCCTGCAAAATTCAGAGGAGAGCTGGGCGATAAAGTTGTTGTAACAAAGGGAGTTGAAAACTGCCTGGTTGTTTACACAGAAAAAGAATTTACAATAATGTCGGAAAAATTAAGCAATTTAACAATCAGCCAGCCCGAAGCCAGAAGTTTTACCAGAACAATGTTGGCAGGAGCCATGGAAGTAAGTTTAGATAAATTGGGAAGAATATTGGTGCCGGATTATTTAAAAAAATATGCCGGTTTAAATAAAAATGTGGTGATTTGCGGCTTGTCAAATCGTTTGGAAATATGGGATTCAGAAAATTGGGCTTTGTGGACAAAGGAAGCAGAAAAAGGAGTAAGCGACATTGTTTCAAAATTAGGTGGCTTGGGAATATAAAAATTATGATACATACGGCAGTTCTTAAAAAAGAGGTATTGCAATATCTTGACCCAAAACCAAATGAAAATTTTGTTGATTGCACGGTGGGCGAGGGAGGGCACGCCGAAGATATTTTAAATAAAAATGTGCCAGATGGGAAGGTCTTGGGAATTGATTTAGACCCGCAGCAGATTGTGCGCAGCCATTGGTTGGAGGCGATTTACAAAGACAGGGTGATTTTAATAAATGATTCTTATACAAATTTAAAAGAAATTGTTGAAAGAAAAAATTTCGGTCCGATAAATGGAATATTGCTGGATTTGGGAATGTCGTCGGCGCAATTAGAGGGAACGCATAAAGGATTTTCTTTTCAGATGGATCAGGGATTGGACATGAGATACAACGACGTGACAGGATATTTAACAGCAGAAAAAATTGTAAATGAATGGCCGGAAGAAAAAATAGAAGAAACCCTGAGGGAATATGGTGAAGAAAAATTCGCAAGAAAAATTGCAAAAAATATTGTAGAACAGCGCAAACAGGGAAGAATTAAAACAACATTCCAGCTTATTGAAATTATAAAAGACGCAACGCCGTCATCGTATTGGCGGGAAAAAATCCACTATGCTACAAGAACTTTCCAGGCGTTGAGGATTGCAGTTAATGATGAATTAGAAAATTTAAAAAAGGTCTTGCCGCAAGCAATTTCTGTCTTATCTTCTGGGGGAAGATTGGTAATAATATCTTTTCATTCTTTAGAAGATAGGATTGTAAAAAATTTTTTAGTCCAAGAGGCGAAAAAAGGAACCATAAAAATATTAATTAAAAAACCGGTTTTAGCAGCCAGAGACGAACTTGGAAGAAACCCAAGGTCCAGGTCTGCAAAACTAAGGGCTGCGGTAAAAATATAAAACATGACAACAGCAGTATTAAATTATTTAAAAGTTCAAAAAAAAATACAGACAAGAGTTAATTCTGTAGAATTTCCTGAAATCAACTGGAAGATTGTTTGCTTTGCAGGATTTTTTGTATGTTTGGTTTTGTTGGTTTTTTATGTCTGGCAGATTAATTATTTGACCAAAGATTTTTATTTAATCAACGGCTATAAAGAGCAAATAAGCCAGATTTCCCAAGAAAATAAAAACCTGCAGGTTTCTTTCGCTACAAACAGTTTTTTGGGTCAAGTTCTTGAGAAAGTACAGGCATTGAATTTTCAAAAAGTTACTTCAGTAAAATATATACAAATTCCAGATGCTTCCGTGGGATACAACTACAAAAAATAATATTAGATGAACCCTTCATCCAAATGGGTAAGGGGAAAAATAATTAATACAAACGAGAAAGACAATATAATAAACTCGTTTGGGTGAAGGGTGAAGAGACAAGCCAACTGGCGCATAAATATAATTTTAATTATTATTCTTATTTTTGGAGCAGCTATTATTAGTCAGCTGTTTTTTTTGCAGGTTTTAGAGCGTAAATTTTTTGAAGCCCAGGCATTGGGACAGCAAACAATATTTAATAATGTTACGGGCTCAAGGGGTCAGATTTTTTGCACGTCATCCCAAGAATCAAAAGGCGGGGGGGCGCCGGCTGATTCGTCAGAAGAAATAAAAAGTTTAGCCATAAACAAGGATGCCTGGACAATTTCTGTAAATCCAAATGACGTTGCAGACAAAGAAACATTCGCAAAAATATTAAGTCAGAATATTAGTCAGACGCAAGACCAGATACTTTCTGAATTGAACAGCCAGAACACTTACGTCGTTTTAGAAAAAGATTTATCTTCGGAGGAAGCGGATAAAATCAAGGCATTAAACCTAAAAGGGTTGTTTTGGGAAAATATTCCTGGAAGATTTTATCCGCAAGGAGAGTCGGCGGCGCAAGCTGTGGGTTTTTTGGGCGGGGAGGGTTCTGGCCAATATGGCGTTGAAGGATATTACGACGGATACTTAAAAGGCAAATCAGGCACGCAGGAAGAAGAATTGGGGTTGGGTTCTATTTTTTCAAATGACAACCAAGTGTCTTTGGACGGCTCGGATATTTATATGACAATTGATTACAATATACAATTTCAGGCAGAGTCGGTTTTAAAAGAAGCGGAGAATAAATATAATTTTGATGCCGGCCAGATAATTGTGATGAAACCTGACTCTGGAAAAATTTTGGCTTTGGCAAATTATCCTGGCTTTGACCCCAACCAATATTCTAAAACGAAAGACATGGAAATTTTTCAGGACGGAGCTGTACAAAAACTTTTTGAGCCGGGTTCCATAATGAAACCCTTTACAATGGCAGCTGCTTTGAATGAAGGCAAAATAACTCCAGACACAACTTATGTGGACGAGGGCGTTGTACAATTTGGCTCGCAAACAATCCATAATTTTGACAACGAAAAATATGGAAAGCAAACAATGACTCAGGTTTTGGAAAGTTCCATTAACACCGGAGCTGTTTTTGCAGAACAACAAATTCCGCATCAGACATTTGCAGATTATTTGGATAAGTTTGGTTTTGATGAAAAAACCGGAGTTGATTTGCAGGGAGAAGTTTATTCGCGCAACAGCCAGCTGACAAACGGACCGGATATAAATTATGCCACAGCTGCCTTCGGCCAGGGAATTGAACTGACTCCCATGCAGGTTGCCAGGGGTTTTTGCGCCATAGCCAACGGGGGAAAATTAGTAAAGCCATATATCGTTGAAAAAATTGTAAACAGAAAAGATGAAACAGATACAAAACCAGAAATTTCTCAGCCCATTATTTCCCAGCAGACAATTTCCCAATTAACTTCCATGCTGATTGACGTGGTAGACAAAGGATTTAACGGCGTGGCAAAAATTCCAGGTTACTATTTGGCTGGCAAAACAGGAACAGCCCAGGTTCCGCTGGAAAACGGCAAGGGTTACGATCCGACCAAAACAATTCAGAGCTTCGTCGGTTATGGCCCGGCTTTTAATCCGCAATTTTTAATATTGGTAAAATTAGACAATCCGAAAGTTCCCAAGTCAGCCCTTTCAGCAGTTCCTGTTTTTAAGGAGTTGGCGCAATACATAATTAATTACTGGAAAATTCCGCCTGACTACGATGCCACAACAAAGTAGACAAAATTTTGTTTTATGTTAAATTAAACGTAAGTAAACATTAAAGCTCCTATCGTCTAGTGGTCAGGACGCATGGTTCTCAACCATGCAACACCGGTTCGACTCCGGTTAGGAGCACAATACTGGGCGCGGAGAGGGGCGCAAGAGATGGTTTTTGTGGACCTTCCTACTTCTCCTGGGCTCACAAAAGCCGAGCGCGCTCTTCCCCCTCTCCGTCTTTTGCTCTTTGTCATTATCGTATTCTCCGATGGGAGGAGCTTCTGAGACGAGATGTGCCATTACTTCCGCTAGCATGTTGCTAGCAATCTTGCCTTAGAGCTCCTCCTTTTTTCCATACACAGAGTCCACGCGGGCTTTTTTGTTTTGTTTTTATCCACAGCTGAAAATTTTTACCAGTAGTTTCTTTATATTTTAAGTGATAAAATAGATTAATGCTTGAAGATTTATTTAAGGATTATATTTATCCTGTTGCGGTTTTTGCCGGCGGAATGATCGGAGTCGGTTTTTTATCTCTGCCATATATTGCGGAAAAATCAGGAATCTGGCTGATACTCGGATATTTTTTGGTTTTAACGGCTTTGATTATTGCAATCAATATAATTTTTTGTGAAATAAGTTTAAAAACGCCCGACTTTAAAAGATTTCCTGGCTTTGTGGGGCATTATCTGGGAAAGTGGGCGCAGTTTTTTACAATGATTTCTGTAATTCTGGGAACTTTTGGGGTGCTTTTGGTCTATTTATTAATCGGTGGACAATTTTTGACATCTGTCTTCCAGCCGATGTTTGGCGGAAATAATTTGATTTATGTTTTAATATATTTTTTTATAGCCAGCATAATCATATATTTTGATATAAAAGTAATTTCCAAAGTGGAATTCTGGGTTATAATCCTGCTTTTTCTCTCCCTGTTTTTGGTCTTTGTAGAAGGATTTTCGCACATAAAAATAAGTAACATATTTATTCAAAATTCACAATTCGGAATTCAAAATTCGTTTTTGCCATACGGCGCTTTATTTTTCGCGCTTTGGGGAATTGGATTAATACCTGAAACAGAAGAGATGCTGACAGGAAACCCTTCGGCGGGCTCAGGGTCAAAGAAAAAAAATCTCAAAAAAATAATTACAATATCAACAATAATAATTTCTGTCTTTTATTTGTTGTTTGTTTTGTTGATACTGGGAATTACGGGTAGCAGAACAGACCAGACAGCCCTGCCAGGTCTTAAAAATTTTTTAGGTTCAGGTCTTGTTTCAATTTCTCTTTTGGCGGGCGTCTTAGCAACATTTTGCGCATTTATCACCCAGGGAATTATTTTTAAAAAAACCCTGATGTTTGATTTAAAAATTAAACATTGGCAGGCGTTTGTGATAACTTGCTTTACTCCAATGATACTTTTTTTACTCGGATTAAAGTCGTTTATTCCCATAATATCCATTACCGGAGGCGTTTTATTGGGAATAGACGGCATTTTGATTTTGTTAATGTATAAAAAAATTGGAGGCAAAAATATAATAATTTATCCTTTGTCTTTTATTTTTTTGCTGGGAATAATCTACGAAATAATTTATTTTATAAGATAAAATATGGTTTTTGAAATTGCAATTTTTATAGCGTCTTGTTTCATTCTATCGTGGCTCAGCGCAAAATTTATTAAGACACTAACAGAAGTCGCCAAATATTTAAGATGGCGTGAATTTATAATTGCTTTTTTTGTCATGGGTTTTGCCGCTTCATTGCCCAACTTATTTGTCGATTTAAATGCTGCCCTGCGCGGACTTCAACAAATTTCTTTTGGAGATATTATGGGCGGAAATTTAGTTGATTTGTCGCTTGCTATGGCAATCGCGGTTATGATCTCGCGCAAGGCAGTTTCTACTAAAAGCAAAATGGTGCAGAGCAGCGCAATTTTAACAACAATTATTGCTGTCTTGCCGTGGATTTTGATATTAAGAACAGGCGGACTAGACCGCATAGACGGCGCAATATTAATTTTATCTTTTTTTGTTTATGCCTGGTGGCTTTTTGCAAAAGACGGCAGATTTAAAAAGGTCTACGCAGACAAAAAAATAAAAAATATTAATAAAAAGTCGGTTTTTATTTGGGAAATAATTAAAATAATTATTATTCTGTCGGCTCTTTTAATTTCTTCTTATGCGGTAATTTATACCGCGCAATATTTTGCGGCAACCCTGAATGTTTCTTTGGCTTTGGTTGGTGTTTTGATTGTTGCTCTGGGAAATTGTTTTCCCGAAACATATTTTGCAATAATTTCTGCCAGAAAAGAAGAAAACTGGATGGTCTTAGGAGACATGATGGCTTCGGTAATTGTCTGTGCCACTTTGGTTTTGGGAATTGTGGCATTTGTTGCCCCATTTAAAATTAATAATTTTTCTCCGTTTTTTATCGCAAGAATTTTTATGGTAATTGCCTGCGTGTTTTATCTTTTGTTCATCGCCTCGGATAAGAAGCTCACCAAAAAAGAGGGTTTATTATTGCTTTCTATATATATTGTATTTTTGCTGACAGAAATCTTCATTAAATTTTAATGCCTTTTTCTGAATATACAAATAAATCTGCGGAGGAAGTTTTAAAAATTTTTAAAACATCCGAGTCCGGGCTTTCTAAAAAGGAAGCAGTTTTGGCGCAGAAAAAATTTGGGCTGAACGAAATAAAAGCAAAAAATATAAATTGGCTAAATATTTTGGTGAGGCAATTAAAATCGCCCTTTGCCTATCTGCTTTTGATTGCGGCTGTAATTTCTGTTTTAATTGGTCAAATGATTGACAGCATTGCCGTTTTGGCTTTTATTTTTATCAACGTTGCCATAGGATTTTTTCAGGAATATCGGGCAGAAAGAGCGATTGTACTTTTGCAAAAATTTATTCCACAAAATGTTAAAGTTTTGCGTGATTCAAAAGAAGAAATTATTGATGCAAAGTTTTTGGCGCCAGGAGATGTTGTTTTATTGGAAGCGGGGGATTTGGCGCCAGCGGATTTGCGGGTAATCAATTTGCAGAATTTTTTGGCAGATGAATCAGCTTTAACCGGCGAATCAGTGCCAGTTTCAAAAATTGCAGAGGCGTTGCCAAAAATAGAAAAAGAGATATTCAAGGCAAAAAATATTATTTTTTCAGGAACTTCTGTCATATCTGGGAAGGCAACCGCAGTCGTTATTTCTACAGGAAAAGAAACGGTTTTTGGCAATATTGTCAAAACAATTTCTGGAATAAGACGGGAAAGCGCATACGAAAAAAGCATTTTATATTTTTGCAAACTTATTTTAAGGATTGTTGTTGTAACAATTGTTCTAATTTTTGCTGTAAATATTTTTTTAAAAGGCATAAGCGACGTTTTAGAGCTTTTACTATTTTCAGTTGCCTTGATAGTAAGCATTTTACCCGAAGCATTGCCGGCTGTGGTAACTTTTGCCTTGTCTGAAGGAAGCTTGAAAATGGCAAAGCAAAAAGTTGTTGTAAAACGGCTTTCTGCTATCGAGGATTTAGGAAATATTGAGGTCTTATGCACTGACAAAACAGGGACTTTAACGCAAAATAAATTGTCTTTGGAAAAAATTGTCTCTTCTGACAAAAAAAAATGTTTTTTGTACGGAATTTTAAGCTCCGGGGCAGATAAAATAAATGAGAAAATTTTAAATCCGTTTGATGCTGCTTTATATGAGCGCGCTCCCGAAGATATTTTGAAACAATCAAAAAAATTTGAAATAATTGCAGAGCTGCCGTTCGATTCTTACAGAATGAGGTCTGCTTTTTTGGTTCAATCATTGAAGGGAGAGAAAATTTTAATTGTAAAAGGAGCGCCAGAGTCGGTTCTAAAAAATTGTTCAAGGTTTAGCGGGAATTTCGACAAAAATGAAATTAAAGAAGATACGGAGAGAGAGGGTCAGGAAGGAAAAAGGGTTTTGGCTTTAGCTTTTAAAAAAATGGACAGCAAAATATCTGAAGTTAAAATTCAGGATGAAAAGGGGCTGACTTTTTTGGGATATTTTGTTTATGAAGACCCGTTAAAAACCACAGCAAAAGAAGCGATTGAATTGTCAAAAAAATTAGGAGTGAAGATTAAAATTATTACCGGCGACTCAAAAGAAGTTGCTGGCTTTGTTGCCAAAAAAACCGGCTTGACTTCAAGCCCGCAGGATTTGATTTCCGGACAGGAACTCCAGGAAATGTCAAAAGATGATTTTGATGATGCCTGCTTAGAGAAAATTGTTTTTGCCAGAATTTCGCCAGACATAAAACATGAGATAATAAAATCATTGCAAAAAAAATATGAAGTCGGATTTCTTGGCGAAGGAATAAACGACGCGCCAGCTTTAAAAACTTCGGATGTTGGAATTGCTGTTGTTGAAGCGTCGGGCGTGGCAAGGGAAGCGTCGGATGTTGTGCTTTTGCAAAAGGATTTGAGGGTTATTGTGAATGGAATTAAAGACGGCAGGGCAATTTTTTCAAACATCAATAAATACATAAAAACTGCGCTGGCAAATAATTTCGGGCAATTTTATTCAATGGCGGTCATTTCTTTATTTGTTAGTTTTTTGCCAATGCTGCCGGTTCAAATTTTGTTGAGCAATATAATATCTGATTTACCGCTGATTTTTATTGCCACGGATGCAGTTGATGTACAAGAATTAAGAAAACCAAAAATTTATGAGTTGCATAATGTTTTGCCATTAATAATATCTTTGGCTTTGGTGGGTACGCTTTTTGATTTTATTTTCTTTTCGATTTTTTTAAAAAATTCACCAGCCACAATTCAAACCCTTTGGTTTATTGAGGGTTTGCTAACCGACATTCTTTTAATTTTTATTGTGCGAACACGAGGCAAATTTTGGAAAGCCAAAAAACCTGGTTTTTGGTTAATTTTGTCTTCAGTTGCGGCAGGAATTATTATTGTTGCTTTGCCGTTTTTGAAAATCGGGCAGACATGGTTTCATTTTGTAACCCCGCCGATTATTCCCTTGCTGATTGTTTTTGGAATTGTCGCGGCATATTTTGCAATGTCAGAGCTGGTAAAATTAGTTTATTTTCATTATTGGCGTCCAAAAGATTCTGTGGTAAACTAAATTAAAATAAATATATGAAAAATCAAAAAGGAGTTTCAACTTTAGTCGGTATTATAATTATTGTTGTTGCCATAATAATTATTTTTGGTGGCGTTTTTGCTTACCAATATTATTCGACCGGAGCAAATGTTCAGACACTAATTCAAGGCACACAGCAAAATCAAAATCAGCAACAGCAGCAGCAAACAACAAATCAGCAAACAAAATCAACCGCATGCGTTCCAAATTGGCAATGTGAGTGGGGACTGTGCAAAAATGGTTATCAGTCGCAGGTTGCTATTGACTCTAATAATTGCGGATTATCAACATCAAATGCAAATATTGCATGCCCGGCTTTAGCTAAAGCGTGCGCTTCTGCGACTGCCGGTCAGACATGCACAAGCGATTCTCAATGTTCCAATGGGATGCAATGTTGGGCAGTTAATCGTTGCGGAGGCGCGCAACCATCGCAAATTAAGGGTTCAACAGGAAACCCGGGAACATGCCAAGCAGCGCTAAACTGTCTTGAGATTTGTTCTACTCCGGGCAGTTGTCCTCCTAGCACGACAAAAAATGCGCAAACTACTTGTGTGTCTCCTGATTATTGGCTTTGCTCGTATGTTACCTCTGGCGTTGCAAATAATACAATGGTCTGCGGATGCGCGCCAGTTTGCCCAAAAGGAGAAATACTTTTTACGCATGCAGGTCAGGGAACCTGGCCAGACGGTTCACTGAAAGCAAATTTTAGTTGCGTGGAAACTTCGTCGCTTCCTTCTTAAGATAATTCAAAATGGATTTTACAACCATACTTTTAATAATAATTGCGGTTGGGATTATTTTTGCGATTTTTTTGTTGCTGAGAAAAAAACCCGAGCCGGAAAAAAAGGAAGAAGGTTCGCTTTTGATGTTGCAGCAGCAGTTAAGCCAGTTAGCGGGCGCAGTTGACAGCAAACTTTCCGAGTCAAATAAAAACGTTCAGGAGCAGTTTAAACATTCGGCAGATATTATCAGAAACGTAACAGAAAAATTGACAAAACTTGATGAAACAAACAGGCAGGTGGTTGGATTTGCCGACCAGTTAAAGTCATTGCAGGATATTTTAAAAAATCCAAAACAGCGGGGGATTTTGGGCGAATATTATTTGGAAACGGTTTTGAAAAATGTTTTGCCGCCGGGTTCCTTTCAAATGCAATATGCGTTTTCCAACGGAGAAATCGTTGACGCGGTTGTTTTTGTTGATAAACGAATAATTCCAATTGATTCAAAATTTTCTTTGGAAAATTACAACAGAATGCTGCAAACAAATGACCCTTTAGAAAAAAAACGATTAGAAACAGCTTTTGTAAACGATTTGAAATTAAGAATTGATGAAACCGCAAAATATGTAAGGCCAGAAGAAAAGACAATGGATTTTGCCTTTATGTTTATTCCGTCGGAGGCGGTTTATTATGATTTACTGATAAATAAAGTTGGAGTAATTACCGAAGACACAAATAATTTGATTTATTATGCTGGGAAGAAAAAAGTTGTTGTGGTTTCGCCAACTTCTTTTTTGGCATATTTGCAGACGGTTTTGCAGGGATTGAGAAATCAAAAAATTTCAGAGCAAGCGCAGACGATTATTAAAGAAGTTGAACGCCTAAACAAACATTTGTTTGTGTACGCAGAACATTTTAACCGATTGGGGCAGCACCTGGACACAACGGTTAGCAGTTTTAACAAAGCCAAGATAGAATTCGGCAAAGTTGATAAAGACGTTGTAAAACTTACCGGAGGCGAGAGCAACATAGAGATAGATGAGGTCAGCCGTCCGACCATTGACGAGTAGGATATTTTCTGCTAAACTTTAACTATTCTAAAAAATTATGCTCGCAATAATTAAAACTGGCGGGAAGCAATATCTTGTTAAACCCGGCGACAAAATTAAAGTAGAAAAACTGGATAAAAAACAAGGAGAAGAATTTTCTTTTTCTGATGTTTTGCTGGTTGAAAAAGGAAAAAAAGTTGAAATTGGAACTCCATTGGTAAAAGCAGAGGTTTTGGCAAAAATTTTGAGTCATGGAAAAGGAGAAAAAATAATTGTTTTTAAATACAAGGCAAAGAAAAGAGAAAGCAGAAAAATCGGCCATCGCCAGCCATACACAGAAATAGAAATTACAGGAATTAAATAGTTGAATTACTTGATATCTATTGTGCAACATATGCGATAATTCTGCGGCGCACTTGACAAGGTTCTTGATTAGTGTAGTATGAAGATTAACAATATAAAAGAATGGTTTAGAACAAAAACCATTCTTTATATATATTATTAAAATAATTAAAAATAATAATTAAGTTAAAAAACATGAGCAAAACATTTCATAAGAGTTTTGTATTAATATTCGCCGCCGTTTTTGTTATGTGCGGTTTTTTTGTCGTTGCTGGTACAGTTTCAGCGGCAATTACATCTTCTCAAGGTCCGAACAACGGCTCAACTTTCGCCGATAACGCTACTGTTGGAACACTAACTTGGTCAAATCCTAGCAATGCGCAAACTTCAAACGACGTGTATGCAGTAGCTACTAGCGCTGGTCCAGGTCCGCAACCCACACATTATCTCAAGGCAACCAACTTCGGATTTAGTATTCCTACCGGTGCAACCATAAACGGCATTGAAGTAAAAGTAGAAAGAGATACAACTTCAACCTCCGTTAAGGACAACGGCGTGTACTTAGTAAAAAATACAGGATTAACTGGCACTGATCATTCAATAACATCAAGTTCAGCATCAGGATTTACAAGCTGCTCTTCGCCAGCTACTGGTACTGGCTGTTGGTTGCAGAATACAGAAACTATAGTTACCTATGGTAGTTCAACAGACCTTTGGGGAACGACTTGGACTCCTTCGGATATTAATAATACAGCAACTGGTATTGTTTTTTCGGCATCACGTACTGCGGGTTCAAACAGCAGAACTATAAGCGTGGACAATATAAATATCAAGGTTTATTACACTATTAATACTTACACTTTAACCTATACTGCAGGAGACAATGGTTCTATTACCGGAGATTCGCCACAGACAGTAAATTCTGGCGCTGACGGAACAGCTGTAACTGCTGTGCCAGCAGACGGTTATCACTTTACAAGCTGGAGCGATGACTCAACTCAGAATCCTAGAACCGA